>NZ_JBMDWV010000166.1:0-18485 GCF_048594605.1 Spirosoma sp. | reverse complement strand
GAGTTCTTCACGAATGCAGAATTCCAGCAGTCCTACATCAATGAGGTTATCGCGTTTGGCAATACCTATTCGGTCGGCAAACTCACGGATGCTGGCGGACGTGTAACCGCGACGACGTATCCCGGCGATAGTTGGCATGCGCGGATCGTCCCAACCGCTCACGTGGCCTTCTTCTACCAACTGTTTGAGCTTCCGTTTGCTCATCACCGTGTAAGTCAGATTCAGGCGGGCAAACTCAATTTGTCGGGAAGGGAAAATATCAAGCTTTTCGATAAACCACTCATATAGAGGCCGGTGTACTTCAAACTCCAGCGTACAGAGCGAATGCGTGATGTGCTCGATGGAATCGGACTGTCCGTGTGCAAAATCATACATCGGGTAAATACACCACGTATCGCCCGTGCGGTGATGATGCGCATGTTTAATCCGGTAGATGATCGGGTCGCGCAGTTGCATATTTGGCGACGCCATATCGACTTTGGCACGTAGCACTTTAGCCCCGTCGTGATAGTCACCAGCTTTCATGCGCCGGAACAGATCGAGGTTTTCGTCAACGCTCCGGTCGCGGTATTTGCTCATCCGTCCTGGTTCCGTCGGCGTTCCTTTCTGTCCCGCAATTTCTTCCGACGTTGAATCGTCTACGTAGGCTAACCCTTTCTGAATCAGCGTTTCGGCGAACTGGTAAAGTTGATCGAAGTAATCGGACGCATAAAACTCATTCTCCCACTCGAAACCAAGCCAGCGGACATCGTTCTTGATCGAATCAACGTATTCGGTATCTTCCGTAACAGGGTTTGTATCGTCGAAGCGGAGGTTGGTTTTACCACCGTATTTGTCTGCCAGCCCGAAGTTCAGGCAAATGGATTTGGCGTGACCAATATGGAGGTAGCCATTGGGTTCGGGCGGAAAACGCGTATGCACACGCCCTCCGTTTTTGCCAGAGGTTATATCGTCTTCGACAATTTGTTCAATGAAGTTAAGTGAGCTTCCGCCGTTACTGCGGTCAGATGCGTTGGTTGAGTCAGAAACAGATTCGTTGGGTACGTTCGTTGCGTCGGCCATGTCGCTTAATCGCTCTATGATAAAGTCCCGAAATTACGGTCTTTGGCCGGGTTTGGCAAACGAAAGGTGATGGACAGGAGATCTGGACTACTCACCCAGCGTATTTTCAGGAGCTGACTGGTTGTAAAATCCGGGTGGATTTCTAACGGATAGTTCAGGTCGAATTTGACGCAATTATACTCAGCCAGAACACATTCACTAGCATTTAGTTCTTAGGATGAACATAGATAAAATCTACATAATAGCGCACGGGTATAACTACTTAGGTAGGCCTAACGGTTAATTAATTTCTTGTTAATCAGCGAACAAAATGGTTGTCAGAACGGGTTGTGAATAGTACACCCGGTTGACTTTAGGAGTCGCTGTGCGTGATTGTTCCTCACTACTTTATGAAAAAGAGTTGGTTCGTAATTCTTTTCGGCGTCATCAGCGGACTCTCATACCCTGTTTTTGCGCAGAAAACCACTGATTCATTAGCCAGGCAAGCGTTTCTGTCCGATTGCATCAGCTATGCCCTGGGTCATCAACCTGTTGTCAGACAGTCGGTTATTGATCAGGAAATAGCGGAACGTACTATCCAGAGTTCACTGGCAGCCTGGTATCCGCAGGTGTCGGCATCTTACAACATTCTGCATTACCTCAAGCTGCCCGTTACGTTGATTCCTGATGCAACCACTGGCGAACGGCGCCCGGTTGCGTTAGGGGCTCAGAACACCTCCACGGCTTCGTTTTCGTTAACGCAGAATATCTTTAACCGCGATCTGCTTTTGGCAAACCAGACTGCCGAAGCGTACCGGACGCAGGCGCTCCAGACCACAAACCGAAACAAAATCGACGTAGTGGTAAACGTGAGCAAGGCTTTTTACGACGTCATTGTGACGCAGCGCCAGGTCGATATTCTGGGAGAAGACATCGTTCGACTGCAACGTAGTTTGCAGGATGCTACCAGCCAGTATCAGGGGGGGATTGTCGATAAAACTGACCCGCAACGTGCCCGAATTGCCCTGAACAATTCGCTGGCCCAACGGAAGCAATTTTACGATCAGATTGGCGGTAAATATCAGGTACTCAAACAGTTGATGGGTTATCCGCCCAACGCCCGTCTAACGATCGCTTATGATTCGTTACAACTGGCTACGGAAGCGTCGCTCGATACGTTGCAACTGGTGAATCCGCAGAGCCGGATCGAGTATCAGCTTCTGCAAACCCAGGGACGGCTGCTGCAAGCAAACGTTCGCTACACTCGATGGGCCTATCTGCCGACGGTCAATGCAATTGCCAACTACAATTTTCTGTATCAGAACAATTCGCTGGGTCAGTTGTATAGTCAGGCATTTCCTAATTCGCTGATCGGTCTGGCGGTGGCGCTGCCCATTTTTCAGGGTGGACGACGTGTCCAGCAGACGAAAATTGCGGAGTTGCAGGTACAACGGTTAAACTGGGATCTGGCGGCTCTGACCAGCGCGGTCGATGCGGAGTATGCGCAGGCCCTGTCGGCCTATAAAGGTAATCTGGCAAATTATCTGGCGCTCCGCGAAAATCAGGAGCTGGCCCAGGAAGTTTATCGGGTAATCAATCTTCAATACCGGTCTGGTATAAAAACCTTTCTGGACGTAACGATTGCCGAAGCCGATCTACGAACGGCAAGGCTGAATACATTTAATGCACTCTATCAGCTACTGGTTAGCAAACTGGATGTGCAGCGGGCATTGGGCGTAATTCAATTTTAGATGCGGTATCGGATTCCTACGTTCGGTATTACATAAGATTCTATGAAAAAGGTTATATATCAATCATTTACTGGAATAGTACTCGCCATTTTCCTACTGGCCTGTGGCGGAAAGAAAGACGAACAACAGCAGGCACCTCCGCCCCCTACGCCCGTTACGGCGGTGAAGGCTGAAAAGGGGAGTGCTACGTATTACGATGAATTTCCGGCAACTGTAACGGCGCTCCGCGAAGTGGAGATTCAGCCGCAGGTCGCCGGTAACATTACAGGGATCTTTTTTCAGGATGGACAGCGCGTGACGAAGGGACAGAAACTCTACACGATTGACCCGCAACAGTATCGGGCTACCTATGATCAGGCCGTGGCGAATCTGAATGTGCAGAAAGCGAACCTGAACCGGGCCCAGAAAGATGCGGATCGCTACAACACGCTGGCGCAGCAGGATGCCGTTGCCAAACAGTTGGTCGATAATGCCAATGCAACTCTGGAAGCCAACAAAATGCAGGTGGCGGCTGCCCAGGCGGCTATTCAGCAGGTGGCAACGAATCTGAAATATACAACAATCTACGCACCGCTGGATGGTACGATCGGAATCTCGCAGGTGCGGCTTGGCGCGGCTGTGGCTCCCGGCTCAACACCGCTCAATACCATTTCGGAAGATAATCCTATCTCGGCTGATATTCAGATCGATGAGTCGCAGATTCAGCGGTTTCTGGCGTTGCAGAATCGCCGGAATTCCGCATCGGACTCTACATTTATTCTGATGTTGCCAAACGGCCAGCCCTATAAATATCCGGGCACGATACGTATTGTCGACCGCGCTGTTGATCCGCAAACCGGTACGTTACGGGTTCGTATCGCCTTCCCAAATCCGGAGAAGCAGCTAAAGCCTGGATTGAATGGAAATGTGCGTGTGAAGAACAGTACGGGCGATCCTCAATTGCTGATTCCATACCAGGCCGTAACCGAACAGATGAGCGAATACTTTGTGTTTGTGGTGGGCGATAGCAGTAAAGTCAGTCAGAAAAAAGTTACCCTCGGCGCACGTATCAATGAAAAAGTCATCGTGAAAAATGGCCTGAACGAGGGTGAATTAGTCGTTACGGAAGGTACCCAGAAAATCCGCGAAGGCGCAAAAGTACAGGTTAGCCAACCCGGTCAGCCGGGGGGCTCCAGACCTGATTCCAGTAGTCGGCAGACAGCAGCAAAATAATGATAGAACGATTGCGGGATAGAATGGGCCGCAATCGCTCAAAATTGAACCTATTATGTTCGCAGAAATATTCATCAATCGGCCGGTCACGGCAATCGTTACGTCTGTCGTCATTCTGGCGCTTGGGCTGCTGGCGCTGTTGAGTTTGCCCGTCAGTCAGTACCCCGATATTACGCCCCCTGTAGTGCAGGTGACTGGTACGTATACCGGAGCCGACGCGCAAACGGTTGAACAGACCGTAGCGACGCCCATAGAAACTCAGGTGAACGGAACACCCGGTATGGACTACGTACAGACCAACGCGACGAACGATGGCCGGATGACGATGAACGTAACGTTCAAGGTCGGTACGGACGTAAACATTGCTGCTCTGGACGTACAGAACCGCGTGGGTATTGCGCAGCCGCAATTGCCGGAAGAAGTAACTCGCCTGGGGGTTGTAGTCCGGAAACGGAATCCATCGCTGTTTATGCTGGTGGCTATTTACTCACCAAACAAGACGCACAACGTATCGTTTCTGGACAACTACGCCAATATCTACATTCGGGATGCGCTGCTGCGGGTGCCGGGTGTGGGCGATATCTTCAGCCGGGCCGACGATTTCAGTATGCGAATCTGGCTCAAGCCCGACCGGCTTGCGCAACTTGGCCTGACTTCCGACGACGTAGTGGCCGCTCTTCAGGAGCAGAATTTACAGGTAGCAGGTGGCTCTGTGGGGGCATCTCCACAACCGGCCTCGCAAGCCTTTGAATATACCGTTTTTACGAACAGTCGACTCAGTAAGGAAGACGAGTTCAAAAAGATTGTGGTACGTAGTGACCCGGCCCGAGGATCGCTGGTATACCTGGAAGACGTAGCGCGGGTACAATTGGGCAAGTTCTCCTATGCCAGCAACTCCTTCGTCGATGGTAATCGGGCGGCTTATCTGCTGGTTTATCAGCTACCCGGTAGTAATGCGCTCGAAACGGCCAAAGGGGTGTATGCCGCCATGGATAATCTGAAAAAGACGTTTCCGAAAGATATTAACTACGTAGTGCCGTTCGAATCCGTTTCGGTAATTCAGGTGTCGATTTCAGAGGTTGTAAAAACGCTAATGGAAGCCCTGGTGCTGGTGGTGCTGGTGGTGTTTTTATTTCTGCAAAGCTGGCGGGCTACACTCATTACGTTGCTGGCTATTCCCGTGTCTATAGTCGGTACGTTTGCCTTATTTGTGCCGCTTGGGTTCACGATCAATACGTTAACACTCTTCGCTTTTGTACTCGCCATCGGGATTGTGGTCGATGATGCCATCGTAGTGGTCGAAGCGGTGCAGGTGAATATCGATAAGGGTATGTCGCCGAAAGAAGCGACCCGGGAAGCCATGCGTGAGATTTCAGCGCCGGTTATTGCCATTGCGCTGATTCTGGCGGCTGTATTCGTACCCGTCGGTTTCATTCCCGGAATCGTTGGGCGGCTGTATCAGCAGTTTGCCATTACCATTGCCGTATCGGTGTTGATTTCGGCTTTCGTAGCTCTCTCGCTAACGCCTGCGCTCTGTACGCTCCTGCTACGTCCAATGCACATCGATGAGAAAGCGACCGGTTTAAATAAGTTCTTCTACAAGTTTAACCAATGGTTTGACCGGGTTTCGCACTCCTACACAAATGGCGTTAATCGCCTGATTAAAGCGACCCCGCTGGTCATTGTTGGGCTGGTTGTGGTGTATATCGGAACGGGGCTGCTGTTCCGCGCCAAGCCAACGGGCTTTATTCCGACGGAAGACGAAGGTCGACTGATTGTAACCTATGAAATTCCGGAAGCGGCTTCTACCTCGCGAAGTTTGGTCGTGCTGAACAAAATAATGGACATTCTGAAGCAACAGCCGTATGTCGCGCACTTTTCGGCGCTGGGTGGTCTGAATGCCGTTACGTTCGCATCCAAGTCGAACAGTGGTACGGTCTTTATCCAGCTAAAACCCTGGGAGGAACGGAAAGAGCGCGGTATGCAGGCCGATTCGCTGGTGGTTAAACTGCAGCGAGCTTTAGCAGGGTTGAACGATGCCCGTCCGCAGGTGATTCAGCCGCCCGCTATTCCTGGCCTCGGCCAATCGTCGGGTTTTACGTTTGAAATTCAGCAGCGCGAAACCAATGACGATGTTCGGGCATTCGACAACGTCGTACAGAATTTCCTGGCCGAAGCGAATAAACGCCCGGAAATCGGTCGTGCTTTTTCATATTTTACGGCAAAAACACCTGCCTACCGCGTCGATGTCGACCGTGATAAATGTAAAAAGCTGGGCGTTTCCGTCAGCAATGTATACCGAACGATGCAGACGTATCTGGGTAGTCAGTACGTCAACGATTTCATTATTTACGGACGTAAATTTAGGGTTGTGGCGCAGGCCGATACCATGTACCGCACCGACCTGAATGCGCTGAATCAGTACTACGTCCGTAACCAGGGCGGCCAACTGGTTCCGATCAGTACGTTGATCAAAACCACCGTCATCGAGAACGCTCCGCTGATTTCGCACTTCAACCTGTTCCGGTCGGTCGAGCTGAACGGTGGTGCTAAACCGGGTTACAGCACTAGCCAGGCCAACGATGCCTTGCGCGAAGTTGCCGCCAAAGTACTTCCAGCTGGTTATGCCTACGATTTTGGTGGGTTAAGCCGGGAGGAAATCAACGCGGGTAATACGTCGATTTACATTTTTGCGCTCTCCATCGGCTTCGTGTTTCTGTTTCTGGCGGCCTTGTATGAAAGCTGGTCAGTGCCGTTTTCGGTACTGCTGTCCGTGCCGATTGGTGCCTTGGGCGCTATTACAGCCCTGATACTTTTCCCGTATCTAAGTAATAACGTGTATGCCCAGATTGGTCTGATTACACTGATTGGTCTGGCGGCAAAGAACGCCATCCTGATTGTTGAGTTTGCTAAAGAACGCGTCGATAGGGGGGAGGATCTGATTGAGTCGACGCTCGAAGCGGTACGTTTGCGCCTGCGTCCGATTCTGATGACGTCTCTGGCGTTTATTCTGGGGGTTGTGCCACTGGCCATTGCGACCGGGGCAGGGGGTGTTGCCCGTGCTACGATTGGACGAACCGTATTGGGCGGAATGCTAGCCGCTACGTCCCTGGCGATCTTCGTTGTGCCTGTGCTCTACGTGGGAATCACCCGGTTGGCTTACGGTAAAAAAGGACTTGAGAAGCTAAAGAACGATGCCGAAAAAAACCGGAAGGATGAATCAGCCGAAACGCCCGAAAAAGTAGTGGAAGCAAAAGCGCAACCTGTTCCGTCAAACGGTAATGGCAAGCATGGTGGCGATAAAATAGTGCGCCACTAGACGGATAATTCTTCAGTGGATAATTAAAATTGCTCGCTGAAACACGTATAATAAATGCGTCCAGATACGTACACCAATTGTCCGGTGATGGACAGTGGGTGTACGTATTTTTGTTTAAAAAGGCTTGATAATCACAGTATAGGCATCTTTTATTTTTTGGCAAAGTATTTGATATACCGAAATAGAAGAAATAGCGGACTGCCTCTTCCTCCCTGATGCAAATAATGTTGAAAAGGTCGTTTTACGAACGGTGGTCGGTAGGCTCATAATTTCTCTCCGGTGTCGTTTCCGAAACCTGAAGGCGAAATGGGTAATTCGGTAATTACTGGCAATTGACAAGTCAAGTTCATCATGAAAACTGAAAAAGTGACGCCAGGAAATCTACCATCTCCACCTCGCTGGATTACCCGCTTTGTCGAATGGCTCTGTGCTCCTCATCTGCGGGAGGAAGTATTGGGCGATCTGCACGAACGCTACGTGTTACGTGTGCAACAGTGGGGCGAAACCAAAGCCCGGCGGCAGTATTGGCGGGAAGTGCTGGCCTATATGCGCCCATCCATGATAAAACGTCAGCCTGAAGAGTTTCCTAACCCAACCTATATCGATATGCTACGTAGTTATCTGAAAATCGCCTGGCGGAATGCGCTGACGCACAAAGTAACCAGCCTGATTAATCTAGCTGGGCTGACGCTCGGTTTAACGGGGTGTCTGCTCATTACGGCTTACGTACTCGATGAGTTGTCCTTTGACCGCTTTCATCAGCATGCCGACCAGATTGTACTGTTTCAGCAGAACGAAAACTCGCCCAGCAGCGGAGGTAAATTTGCAACGGATCTAAAGGAACGCTTCGCGCAGGTGACCGACGCCGTTCGGCTGACACGGCTGAAGCCGCTGGTGTCTTATCAGCAGACCGCCTTCTATGAGTCTAACTTCTGGCTGGCCGATCGCAGTATTTTTAATGTGTTTACGCTGCCACTGGCGAGTGGAAATCCCAGAACTGCGTTGGCTGAACAATACGGTGTCGTGCTTTCTCAGGCAATGGCCCGCAAATACTTCGGCAGCAATAACCCGATCGGCCAATCGCTTCGGCTTAACGGTAAGGCGACGCTCCACGTAACAGGTGTATTGCGTGATCTACCCACTACGTCCCATCTTAAAATCGACTTTCTGGTTCCTTACATGAATGCGAATGAACTGGCCGGGTATGACGTAACGACGAATTACTGGGGCGGGAACGATACCCGGACGTATCTGTTACTGGCGCCCGGTACTGATGTTGCCGACTTAAACGCTCAGCTTCCGGCTTATATCAAGCAATTGGGCGATCCGAACGCTGCGGTCTGGAAGCTGAAGCTGATCCCCTTAACAGACTTGTATCTGCGTACTAACTTAGTATCTACCAACCGGTTGACCTACGTGTACGTATTTAGCATAGTAGCCCTGATGATTCTGGGATTAGCCTGTTTTAACTACGTCAATCTGGCCACAGCGCGCGTGTCCCGACGCGCGAAAGAAGTGGGTGTTCGCAAAGTGATGGGATCGTCGCTGAGACAGTTATGGCAACAATTTATGAGCGAAACAGCGAGCACACTACTATTGGCTATTTTGCTGGCGGCCGGACTTACGGCATTCATGTTGCCTCTATTTAACACGTTGGCTGATAAGCAACTAACTTTTCAGTCGCTGATGATGGGCAACCGGTTGATCTGGCTGGTTGCAGGGTTAATCGCTGTAGCTTTGCTGACGGGTAGCTACCCGGCCATTGTCCTCTCGTCGTTTCGGCCAGTGGCTGTACTCAAAGGGAGTGGAGTGTTAACCGGCGGTCGAAGCTGGTTACGTCAAACACTGGTTGTTGGCCAGTTCGCGGTGTCGGTTGGTATGATCATTGCCACCATCGTCGTATATAGCCAGCTTCAGTTTATCCGCACCAAAGATGTTGGTTACCAGCGGGAGCAGATCGTAACCATCGATTTACACGATGCTACATCTGAAGCAAAAGATCATTTTAAACAGTTGGTCACTGGACTGCCTGGTGTTGAAGCCGCTACCCGGGCGTTTGGATTACCTGGCAACAGCGCTGTTCGAGGGGAAAAATTAGTGAGTAACTATATACCCAAAGGGGCGCAAACGGCTGGTATAAATCGATTGACGGTTGATGGAGATTATCTGAAAACGTTTGGTATCAAGCTCCGTGAAGGGCGTAATCTAAACCCTGACCGTCCGGCCGATAAGCGGGCATTCCTGATAAATCAGGCCGCCATGAAATTTTTTGGATGGAAGTCAATTAAAGGCAAAATGACCGGCTATTACACCTATGCCTACGACCCCACTCAGCCTGGAGTGTATCGGGAAGTGCCTCAACAGGGGGAAGTTGTTGGGGTTATCGACGATTATAATTATGCAGATTTAAAGCAGACGGTGGCTCCACTGCTGATTTCTCTCAACGATGGCTGGGAAGGGCAACTGGCTATTCGACTTCGTCGGGGAGCTGTTCAGCCGACAATCCAGCAGATGCAGCAGCTTTGGCATGAGCAATTTCCCGAAAAACCATTTGTGTATCAGTTTCTGGATGATACGTTCAATCGGACGTACCAAACCGAAGTTCGAACCGGACAAGTCTTTGGTTGGTTTGCTGCCCTCGCTATACTGATTTCCGGCTTGGGTCTGTTTGGGCTGGCTACCTTCACCGCCGAACAACGTAACCGGGAAATCGGTATACGCAAAGTGCTGGGTGCGAGCGTCGTCAGTGTGGTTATGCTGCTCTCCACTGATTTTCTAAAACTGGTTCTCATTGCCCTCGTTATTGCCTCGCCCATTGCGTGGTACGTTATGAGCCAGTGGCTACAGGATTTTGCGTATAAAATCGGTATCGACTGGTGGGTCTTTGCCGCAGCGGGTTTACTATCTATCGGAATTGCCCTGCTAACCGTGAGTTTTCAAAGCGTAAGAGCTGCGCTGATGAATCCGGTAAAAAGTTTACGTAGTGAGTGACCAGTCGGGATAAAATAAAGAAGCCGGACAACGTAACGTTACCCGGCTTTTGGTTCGCTTAGTAGAACGATTATTATTGAAAATCAGGTGCTTTTCACAGCATCCTCGTCTATCAGCGACTCACGTATATAAAACGTTAATGGATAGGTTTTGTTTGAACGACTGAAAAACTAGTCAATAGTTTCTCACTATTCTATTTATTTTCAATTTCTGATAAAGCAATTGGCAATTTTGACGAATCTGTTGTGACATGAGTATCTTGCACGGTCTGAATAAAGTTGTGAATAATGAAAGCAATTCTTTGCCGCGCGTATGGGCCACCCGATACGCTTACGCTCGAAGACGTTCCTTCGCCAATACCCGGCCCCGGCGAAATACTGATACAGGTAAAGGCCTGTAGCCTGAATTTTCCGGATACGCTAACCATCCGTAATCTGTATCAGTTTAAGCCGCCCCTGCCGTTTTCGCCGGGTAGTGAAGCGTCGGGGATTGTAAAAATCGTTGGCGAGAACGTAACGCATCTGAAACCCGGCGACCATGTTTTTACGTATGGCACGCACGGTGGACTGGCCGAAGAACGTATTGCCGATGTACGCGCAACTATTCCTCTTCCCGATGGTATGGACTTTGTTACGGGGGCTTCAACGCTGTATGCCTTTGGTACGTCGTATCATGCCCTGAATGATCGGGCACAGCTAAAAAACGGTGAAACGTTGCTGGTGCTTGGCGCTGCGGGTGGCGTGGGATTGGCAGCCGTTGAACTGGGGAAGCTAATGGGCGCTACGGTCATTGCGGCTGCATCTACGGATGAAAAACTAGCCGTTTGTCGAGAGAAAGGTGCTACGTATTCGATCAATTATACAACTGAAGATCTACGGGAACGTATCAAAGAAATTACGCAGGGTAGGGGTGTCGATGTGGTTTATGATCCAGTTGGCGACCAATGGGCTGAGTCCGCCATTCGTTCTCTAGCCTGGCGGGGACGCTATCTGGTGGTCGGCTTTGCCGGGGGCGAGATACCAAAAATACCGCTTAATCTGGCATTGCTGAAAGGTGCTTCATGGATTGGCGTGTTCTGGGGGATGTTTGCCCAGAAGGAACCAAGCCTAAATCAGCTGAATATGCAGGATATTGCTACGTGGGTCATGCAGGGTAAAATTGCCCCGTATATATCAAAACGCTACTCGCTGGCCGAAGCCCCGCAGGCGCTGACTGATATGATGGAAAGGCGAATCATCGGCAAAGCCGTTGTGGTCCTGTGAGGTTCCGGATATAATGAAAAAGTGTTATTGAAAATACGGTTCGCATTTTCAATAACACTTGAGTTCGGTGCTCGTACTACGTTATTTTTTTGTGGGTTTCGCCGACATATAAAACGTCAGCTTTCCACCTTTAAGAATATCGGAATGAGAAATGGTTAGCTGGTTGAGTGGTTTCCCGTTCAGCAATACTTTCTGGACGTACACATTTTTGTCGCTCTGATTGATCGCTTCAACGCTGAACGTCTGTCCATTTTCGAGTTGCAGCTTCGCGCTCCTGACCGATGGACTGCCTAATGAATACTCCTCCGAACCGGGCGATACCGGATAAAAACCCATTGACGAAAACATGTACCATGCGCTCATCTGACCGCAATCGTCGTTACCACCCAGACCGTCGGGCGTGGGTTTGTACTGCATCCTGAGAATCATGCGGATACGCTCCTGCGTTTTCCAGGGCTGCCCCGCCCAGTTGTACAGATACGCTACGTGGTGAGCCGGTTCGTTGCCGTGAATGTAGCCGCCAATAATGCCTTCGCGCGTGATGTCTTCGGTTTCGGCAAAGAACTTGTCGGGCAGATTCATGGCAAACAACGTATCGAGTCGGGCCGCAAATTTCGTTGGACCGCCCATGTACTGCACCAACGTAGCGGGATCGTGCGGAACGAAGAAGCTGAAGTTCCAGGAGTTGCCTTCAATAAAACCTTGTCCGTGTGTGCTGTACACGTCGAACTCTTTTTTGAACGTACCGTCGGTCAGTCGCGGACGCATGAAGTTGATGGATTTGTCGTACACGTTTTTCCAGTTTTCGGCGCGTTTTCTATACGTATCGTACACATCCTGACGGCCTAACTTCCTAGCTAGCTGAGCAATGCACCAGTCATCGTAAGCATATTCAAGCGTATTGGAAACTGAGTTGCTGTTGACTGTTGCTGGTACATAACCCTTGTCGATATATTCGCCAATGCCCTCGTAATCGCGGTGGTTGGACGTAGCGATACAGGCATCGAGGGCTTTTCCGGCATCACCTTTATACACACCTTTAATAATGGCATCGGCCACTACCGATACGCTGTGATAGCCACTCATGCACCAGTTGTCGTTGGCGTAGTGCGACCAGATCGGCAGCATTTTCAGCGTACTCTGGTCGTAATGCTTTATCATCGACTGCACCATGTCGTTGTTCCGCGACGGCTGTATAATATTGAAAAACGGGTGCAGCGCCCGATACGTATCCCAGAGCGAAAACGTCGTATAATTCGTGAAGCCGCTGGCCTGATGAACACCCTGATCCAACCCTTTGTACTGACCGTTGGCATCCATGTACACCGTTGGGTTCACAAAAGCGTGGTACAGGGAGGTGTAGAAATTGATTTTGTCGTTCTCCGATGCATCGATCTGAATTTTGTTCAATTCCCTATTCCAGGCCGTTTGCGCCTGCACTTTCACCTGGTCAAAATTCCAATGCGGCACTTCGGTCTGCATATTGGCCAGCGCATTCTCCTGACTCACCGGCGACAGGGCCATCTTCAGCTTCACTTTCTCGCCATCCTGCGTGTCGAAATCGAAGTACATCCGGATCCGTTTACCTGCTATTTCCGGGAAATTCTTCGTCTGGTCGAATTTCCGCCAGAAACCTTTATACACCTGCGGTTTATCCAGACTCTGTTGCCCGTACGACTTGAACGGTTTCGAGAACGACAGCGCAAAGTAAACCGTTCGGGTGCGCGCCCAGCCGTTCGTCTGCCGATACCCCGTAATCAACGTATCGTTTACAACGCGCACGTATGTCCAGACCACTTTATCCTCGTAGTTGTAAATGCCGTGGGTTAAATCCAGAATAATATGCGACTGATCGGACTTCGGAAAGGTGTACTGATGAAGGCCCACCCGGTTCGATGCCGTCAGCTCGGCCAGAATGCTATGATCGTCCAGTTTGACTTTGTAATAACCCGCTTCGGCCACTTCGTTCGCGTGCGAAAACGCGGAACGGTAACCGCTTTTCGGATTTGATTCCGTACCGGGATTGAGTTGTAGCGCGCCCTGGGTGGGCATAATCAGGAAATCGCCAAGATCGGAGTGGCCCGTTCCGCTGAAGTGTGTGTGGCTGAACCCAACAATCGTTTTGTTTTCGTATTTGTAGCCAGCACAGTATCGGTACACATCGCCGTTGTATTTGCCATTGAACTCATACGATAACGTATCAGAATCTGGACTTAACTGGACAGCGCCAAACGGCACCGTAGCACCCGGAAATGTATGGCCCATTTTTTCGGTACCAATCATCGGACGGACGTAAGGCACCAGGTTTTGTTGCGCGAAAGAAAGAAAACTGAGGAACTGAAGGAGAATCGTAAAGCGGACGTTCAGCATTTTTGGAAAGAGACCCATTGGCTGTTAATAGAGGCCAAAAAGTACGAAAAGCTTTCGTAAGCGCATCGGTCGTCAGGAAATAAATAGTAGTTTAGGCATCTTAACGTACCGTAGCATTGTATGACAGGCCTGCTTCGTTGTGCCATTATTGAAGATGAGCCACTGGCTCAGGAACTGCTGGAGAAGTATATCCGGAGGGTGTCGTCGCTGGAGTTGATTGCTACGTTCGATGATGCCATTGCCGCTTTTGATCAATTACCTGTGCTCCATCCCGATGTTATTTTTCTGGATATCAACATGCCCGAAATGTCGGGTATCGAATTGCTGCGGGTCTATCCGGCTCCGCACCCGGCCGTAGTAATGACTACCGCCAATCCAAACCATGCCCTCGATGGTTTCGACCTGGGCGTAACAGATTATCTGTTGAAACCCATAACGTTCGATCGGTTTCTTAAATCAGTAGGTCGGGTGCGGGAAAAAACCGGAAAGCAAACAACGCGTGCAACTACCGTTATGGAAGCCCTGCCGACCCCTGCAACGGATGCGACAGGCACAATACCATCGCTGTCATTCACTGATTTTATTTATCTCAAAACCGACAAGAAACTAGAGCAGATTCGCTTCGATGAGATTGTTTTTGTCGAAGCGTTGGGCGATTACGTAAAGGTCTTTCTTATGGATCGCTACGTAGTGACGCACTTAACCATGACAAAACTGGCTGAAAGCTTACCACCTGATCGATTCCTGCGTATCAACCGCTCCTACATCGTTCAACTACGCTACATCAAAACCCTGGATGGCAATTCTGTCATTACGTCTACCGGCCATGATCTGACCATCGGACCGAATTACCGGGATTCGGTAAAAGAACGGATTCGGCAATGGCTCATTACTTAATGAACCGGGCAGCTTTCGTATCGCGGATGAACAGGTAGGCATCGAACAGCTTACTTACCGGATGGCTTTTGTCACGCGTGCTTTTATCGCTTTTTGGGTTATACCCAACAGCCCGGTAGGTGAAATTCGTCGTCCGGTCCGGCCATTTTGCCAAATCCATATAAAACGCAGGAGACTCTGCTTTGGCAAGTTGCCCTTCCCAAAGCGTATCGGCGGGTACGTCCAGTGGAACTGATTTCATCTGACTGGCATGGGTAATAAAATGATCGTCAGTGGCAGCATACGTACCAGTTGCCGTACCGGTACCGAGCACAAAGTACTGCCCTGGCCGCATTTGCTCAATGTAGCCGCCTGTTCCACCAACAGCCCCGCCATAGATAGCGGTATGTGCAACGTGGAAATCATGCGCCCAGATGATGAGCTTGTCGGTGGGTTGGCGTAAGAAAGTTGTTGCCGTAACCGCCATGCAGCTATCGCGATTTCCCGTACTCAATTTCTGTGTAAGGTACTTGAATGGACCCAGCAACTGAAGCATGATGTTTTTAGTCATCATAGTTGCCAATTCGTGCTGATCGGCTGGGAGCCGTAAGTGGGGTAGGAGAGAGTGAATTTCTTCGGCAGTTTCGTACCCCTGTACAATGTTCCTGTTCGAAATCGAATCAGCGAGGCTAAAGTCTTTCCGGTTTGCGCTATACCAGATTGAATCGCGGGTTACGGCCAGCTTCACCAGTGAATTGGTCAATACGTCCATTTCAGCATTACGGTAGGGAACGGTAAGTTCTCGTACGATTTTGGCATCATTAGTCATGAACATGTGATCCATACCGCCGAACGTAACGGGCTTCTTCGACTTTCGGTTGTGAGTCTGCATCCAGCTCAGCAATTCTTTGACCTCCTGGTTGCGCCAGATGGCAATGAGGTATTGTTTCATCAACGTATCAACCGCGGTTGCAGACGCTTTCTTTATGGCCTGATTGAGTTTATACGAATCGGCATAATCGTTCTCGAAAACGACGTTGTTAAATCCTTTCTCTTCCACCAGAATTTTCGTGATCCAGTACCGGATTTTGTAAAATTCACTGGTACCATGTGTGCCCTCGCCCAAGCCTACAATCTGCTTTGTCGCCATCTTCTCGATGAGTGGCATGATTTGCTGGCGGAAATGATCAAAATTTTCGAGATCGAGCGTTACGGCCTGTTCACCCAAAACGGTAACCGCTGTGGGTTGCAGATTCTCAATGGGCGCAGGAGCTGATTTTGCCAGGGAAGCTAACTGTATTGACTGAGCTGTAGCCAGAGTTGTCAGTAACGACAGAAGAGAAATGAGAAGCGTTTTCATCGTAAAAGTGGTTTGCGTGTTTGATGAAACAAACCTAGCCCCGACTGACTGCCGGGCACGAATTAATTCGGTGAACATAATGAGCTTTTCGATCAATCGATTTCAATCATTTTCATCGAAAAATTTGGCATGTTCATCGAAAATGCGTCGGGACAACAAGCTATAGCACCGATTTTTGACTATGCATTCATTATCGAACGTATCACTGCCACTTCGCGGGCGGATTGGTCAGTTTCTGGCGCGCTTGGCTCCGTTAGCTATACTTTATCTGCTGCTGAGGAACGATGGGCCGTTACTGGGTCTGACGGAGCGATATGGAACCCCCGGCCAATTCGTTACGTACGGGCAATGGGGTATTCAATCGGCTATTTTCTACGGATTCGGTTACTGGCTTTTTCCTCGTTTTTTGTACCAATTTCGCCCATTTGCGCTGTTGATAATCCTCCTGACAACGTATGGGCTTGTCTACGTAGCGAACTACGTCGGCTTTATCGCGTTGCATGAAACGGCAGGCTTTCCATCCGGTTATGGGCCAAATTCAGCCATGACTCAAAACTGGAAGCTCCTGGTTGCAAAAGGTCCGCTGGGTTTATTCGTTAGTCTGCCGTTGTTCATCTGGAACTTCATGCTGTCGTTTGCTTACCCGTCGCTGCTATTGGCTTTCAAAGCGCTATACGACAATCGTTCATCACAGCTACAGAATACCCGGTTACAATACCAGAATACGCAGCTTGAACTCAAGTACCTGAAAAGTCAGGTGAATCCGCATTTTCTGTTCAACGTATTGAATAGTATTTATGCCCTCACGGAAGAAGAAAGTCCACGGGCGGCTCAGATGGTGCAGCAATTATCGGGCATGATGCGTTACGCACTGTATGAAACAGCTGAATCGTTTGTGCCCCTTCAAAAAGAACTTCAGTTTATTCGCGATTACGTTGCTCTTGAAAAGACGCGTGCAGCAAAACGACTCGATCTTACTCTGGAACTGCCGGATAACACCGGTGAACATCTGCAAATCGCGCCGTTTATTCTTATTACGTTCGTGGAGAATGCGTTTAAGCACGGCGTGGAAAATACAAGTAAAAAATCGTGGATGCGGGTAGTTGCACAGGTTGACGGTGTAATCTTACGACTGGAAGTCGCCAATAGTAAACCCGCAACTCAACCTGTTAAACCGGGAGGGTTAGGACTGGAAAACGTGCGAAAACGATTAAGCTTCCTTTATCCAGCTCACAAACTTCAAATCACCGATGAGCCAGCCGAATTTATCGTCCGACTGACCATACCGCTAAGCCCTGTTCAGGCCGTAGGTTCCCAAATGAATGCGTCGCTCTGAGTACCGCGGCAGGTTCGCTATCAATGTCGGTTGTAAACTGTCAACTGGAGATCAGTAAACAACAATGGGACTCGCTTGCCAAAGCCGAGCGAGTCCCATTGTTAATGAATTGGTTTAGACGGTCAGATTGCCTTCGATGGAGTCGTCGAGTGTTTGGCCGATCAGGGCACCGGCGGCCATTTTCACGAAAGCAATGGCGTCGCCGTGTTTGTTATCCCAGTAATACCCTTCCAGTGTTCTGACTTTAATGACCGTAATGCGAGGGTCGTCGATGCCTTCGGTAAACCAGGTTTTTAAGAGAGGTTCCCAGAGTTCTTTTATTTTGGCTTTGTCTGTAGAAACGGTGGCTTCGCCATAGATGCTCAAAAAATCGGAGTGTTCTGAACCCTGGAACAATAACTGGACTCGATTGTCTTTGGCCAGATCGGCATTCTTATGACTATCGCTGGCGCTCAAAAACCAGAACGTACCGTTTGTCTCTACTTTTTGTACCGACATCGGTCGTGTATCCAGCGATTCGCCTGATTTAATCCGGGTGCAGAAAAAGCAGGTGCTGTTTTTTTCGACCAATTCTTTGATTTTCTGACCTGCTTCGGCCCCGATCAGGTCCTCGTGATTCTTCTCGGGCTGCTGTTGATTAATGCTATCCATGAGAATGCGTATTGAATGAACGTTGAGTGAATTAAAACATTAACTAAATAAACGGATAAACGTTTTCAGATGCCGCTCTCTTTGGCCTCTCGACCAGAATGAATACTGGTTTGTGCGATTTCGCACACATGCGCGCGGAATCGCACAGCTTTTGGATGAGTATATTTTAGTAATGTGCTGATACGTAGCGGTTTGACTGTTGGCACGCGGTTTGGGTCTTTTTCTGTAGCACACAATACAGAAAATGGACAAAGAACTAGCATCAGACGTAGTAAACCGCAGTCGTAACAAAAACTGGCTCGTTGGGGTCACGGTG
>NZ_JBMDWV010000165.1:0-3212 GCF_048594605.1 Spirosoma sp. | reverse complement strand
TCGATTAAAAAATAGCTGCTATCCTGCGGTACTACGTAGTCGCTGCCATCGGCTTTACGTAGGCGAATGTTACTGATAAAATAATTGAATCGGCTAACGCTAAACGATTCGCCAGCCGCATTCTGATACGTTGCCGAATCCAGCTTCAGATCAGACGTACCAGCCACATTATCAATCACAAGCTTTATTTTGCCAGGAAGCGGGGCATTATAGATTGGATCGAATGTGTTGCAGGAAAAGACTATCAGTGTGAGGATTATTACGGATAATAACCCGAGTGTAATGGTATTTTTCATAACATCTTCGCAAAAGCCATGCAATTAGGTAACGTACACAACGCCAAAATCATGCTAGTAGCGGGGATTAAATAATAACGCGCTTGTTCAAATACAGATGCGTGACTTACTACGTCGGCCTATACGTCAACTAGCTATTAGTGCCATAGTAATAACTGATTATGTGAATAACTATATAGTTTATATTATATTTTGAATTAATTGTATTGTGTAATATTTTATATAATTGTTTGGTCAATAAGGTAGAATATTATTTGTATTGGTTCGATTGTGGTGTATCTTTGATAGGTCAGCGGTTACAGTTAACCTTCCTTTTTTCATTTACAAGTCGCTGATTTACAGGCAAGCTATTCTTTATTCTATCTGTTGATACGTTAAGACCAACGTTCTCTTATGTCAATCAATCGTCGTGACTGGCTTCGTGCCAGTATGTTATCTGGCCTGACGCTGGCGGCTGCTCCTGCTGCGTTTTGCGAACCGGAGCCAGAAGTTCCTAAAGGCTATAAAGGGCCTAAAGGTCCCTTGAAAGCCCGGTTGTCGGCAAATGAAAATCCGTACGGCCCATCGCCGAAGGCATTAAAGACCATAACGGAAGCTGCTCCCGATGGCTATCTCTACGCAATGGAATACGCCCGCCAGTTTCGCAAGTTAGTGGCCGATACCGAAGGCGTTCCTGAAGATCACATTCTGCTGGGGGCCGGCTCGGGTGAATTATTGACAGCGGCTTCGCTCTGGGCAGCGTATCGACCCAATGCTGGACGTACCATTGTAGCTCCAGACCCAACGTTTGATGCCCTGCCGCGCACGGCTGTTAAGCATGGCATTACGATGGATAAGGTACCGCTTGTGGCAGCTGATGGGTATGATATTAACCTGAACAAACTCAACGAACGTGTTGGAAGTCAGACGGGTATGGTTTACCTCTGTAACCCCAATAATCCAACGGCTATAACCGTGGACCCGTCCAAGCTACGGGCCTTCTGCGAATCGGTTGGAGCAAAGACGCCAATTCTGGTCGATGAAGCGTATATTGATTACACGCCTGATCCAAAGGCCTATTCGATGGTCGACACAGTGAAGAAAGGAAGCAACGTAATTATTACCCGGACTTTCTCAAAAGTTCACGGTTTTGCCGGACTGCGGGCGGGTTATATGATTGCCAAGCCTGAGCTGTTGGAGCAGATCGCCAAATTTGCAACAGGGGGTGGTTGTATAAGCATGACTACGTTGCGGGCGGCTTCGGTGAGTTTTCAGGATAAAGAATTTATCAACTATTCGCTGGGCAAGGCAAAAGAATCGAAAGATTATCTGTACGGTGTCCTGAAACAGCACAATTACGAGCCGCTTCCATCGGGCGCGAATTTCGTGATGTTCCCAATTAGAATGAAAGGCGAAGATTTTGTCGGTCGTATGATGGATCAGGGCGTGAGTATTCGTCAGTGGAAATTCGACGGTCAATACTGGTGCCGCGTAAGCTTAGGTACGATGGATCAGATGAAGGCCTTTGCTGAGGGTCTGAAAATGATTTCGTAGAAAATGAAAGAGAGGGACAATTTGTCCCTCTCTTTCATTTTCTACCATTAGTTAATACTCGTATTTGATCCCCATTTTCTTGGCCATATCCGCGAATACCTGCGGGTCAAAATCGTCGGCTCCGGGGGCATTAAGTTGTGGTTCTTCCTCAAGATCGGGAACAGGGAAGCCCGGAATAGCGCCTTCTACTACGTAGCACTCCTGACCATCATCCGGGTGCGGACCGTTCCAGATCAATCCTGCCTGTTTATAATCGTCCTGACTAAAGGTGTATAGCTCCAGGTGAAGCTTCTGTTCCATAAATTTCTTTGCTTCCGGAAACGCATTGTTGCTCAGATTAGGAATTGGCAACAGCTTCGTTACGTCTACACCCGTTAATTTTTCCAGCGCTTTTGCATAGGCTACAATGTGCAGACCACCACGTACCAGCAGATACCCCACCATTGTGCGCGCCGTTGGATCGGACACCATTTCGTAAGCGCGCATTTTATTACCGCGAGCTCCGCATTCCAGAAAGAAATTATGAAGCAGATCCAGTTTCAGGTTACCGCTGCTAAATACGTTCTGGCCTGTCCAGTAATTTCCCATTGAATCGACAGGCAAAGATCCCTGACCGCTGGCAATGTAATGATACGTATTACGAGCATTCACGGCATCAGCGAGCGGAGCCGGAACCGGATCATGACCCCTTTTGGTAACACCCGTCAGCAATAAATTAATAGCGTATGACACTACCTCAATATGCCCGTACTCTTCACCCGCGATGCTGGCAATTACGTCGTAGAATGGACGTATTTTCTTGCGACCCCGAAAGTTGAACGATTGAAAGGTGTAGTTCATCAGGGTAGACATTTCCCCGAATTTGCCTCCTAATAGCTCCTGAATAGCTGCAGCGTCGTTAGCTGACGGATTTTTGGGTACTGGCAACTCAATTGGCAGCCGGTCCATCTTTAAGATCATAGCCTGTGCGTTTTTAACTATTAGTTAGAGTAATATCTACTCAGGCTGCTAACATAGGGCACAGATGTTTGTTATAATTACTACGTATAAAGGAAGAATAGAAAGGGAACGGTCCGGCCGTCCGTAAACACGTAGCGGTTTTACTATCTGCGAAAAGGAGGTTAAGGCAAATTGATCTAATCGCGGATCGTGACTGTTTTTGTTGGGTCGATACGTAGCCAGAGCAGAGCACTTACGAATAAACAGCCCGCAATCATAAATAGGGGATAATTGAAGTTGGCCGTTTGCTCGACGATTATGCCAAACAGAATGGTAATGAAAAAGCCACCTAGTTGTCCGGCAAAATTCATCGAGCCTGCTACCGTACCCGAATTACGTTGACCAATATCGACGCAAACGGCAAATGCTACGGGTAAGGCCAGA
>NZ_JBMDWV010000164.1:0-17389 GCF_048594605.1 Spirosoma sp. | reverse complement strand
CTTGTTGATCTGCGCGCACTGGACGGGTGTTTTATCTTTTTCCGGAACGCCATCCAGCTCAATAATTCCCCACCCGCTGAAGTTAATATCATCTAATGCCTTGATTACCGCCGGGACATCGACATTCCCCCGGCCAAGTTCAACAAATTTATACGCTTTAGGGTCGTTGGGTTTGTCGGGTAAAGGAGACATGGTGTCTTTCAGGTGGAGCGCATACAGAATGTCTTTGTACTGCTTCACCGCTTTTTCGGGCTGGCCACCTCCCTGTTTGTAATGAGCAATGTCCAGCTCCAGTTTCATGTATTTGGGGTTCATGGCCTGCAAAATCACATCGACTTCTTCGGGTGTTTCGCCCAGCTGGTGCATGTGGTTGTGGTAAGAAGCCTGAATTCCCATATCGGCGGTTTGCTTGCCGATCTCATTCATGACGGTTGCCAGTCGCTTCAACTCTTCAGTTGTGGGAAGCCGGTCTTTTGGGCGGGCCGAGTTGGTTAGCTGAATGGCTGAACCGCCCAGCGCTTTGACAAAACTGGCGTGCGCTACGTGCATATCTATGGTACTCTGCTCCTTAGCGGGGTCAATCTCGACATTGCCGCTCGAAAACATCACCAGCTTCAGATTATGCTGATCGAGCAATGCTTTCAGTTCAGAAGGTTTCGCACGGTAGGGCCCGAACGTATTAGCCCGTAATTGAATACCCCGATAACCAAGAGCAGCCAGATCCGCAATAGCCTGTGCATCGTTGCCTCCCCACGTAATGGAAGAGTAGCCAATGTTCAGACCTGATTTTTTCGATAGGCCGGCTAGTAAGGAGTTCGCTCCAGCGGTGATGGCCAGGGTCGTTAGACCGGCCATTTTGAGAAACTGTCGTCTGTTTGCAGTCTCCTGCATACCATTAAGAGGGCTAGTCAGGTTAAGCAAACCTGATGATGAAACAAAAGAACTGACCAGATAAGGGCAAATTCCGGCGGTTCTACTTATGTGTAGCAGCCTTTCGTTGTCGGTACGTAGCAGTTATCTTTTGGTTGTAATTACGATCAATAAGAAAGCAAAATAAGGATTTGCGCTTTTTTGTATATTTGTTTGTCTTCCAATCCTATCGGGATTAACTAATGACATACGAAGCCTGGTCTCCGCTCTTTCTGGGCATGGTTTTATCAATGCTTTTGGCGAATTCGGTACAATGGTTTATGTATCGGGAACGTATCTACGGCATCTATTCCATATACACCTTAACCTGGGCGGTTTACTTTACGGTCAATTTTTTTGACCAGCCTGCCAATATTGCCAACTTTGAGAAGCTTATCCTCTCGTATTCGGGATATATACTTTATCTGGAGTTAGCCAAAATTTTCCTGAACCTGCGGGAGCGTCCCAAGTTTCTGCGATGGGTAGTTATTGTTCAGGGAATGTTAGTGGCGTACGTCGTCATAAAAACGTACATCTATCTGTTTACTGATTTCTGGCAAACCAAGCTGCACACGATCCTGCTTCAGCCTGTGCGGTTTGCGCTGATGGGCGTAGGGGCGTATATCGTTGTTACGTTCTACCGCTCCAAAGACGTAGTAGCGCGCTTTTTCGTGGCCGGAACAGCATCGTTACTAGTCAATCATGCCATTACTACGCTTCTGCTGTTAAATTCTCCAGAGCTGAGCATCAAACTTCCGTTCTGGGAGCATCCCGATTTGTTCGTACAGACTGGCGTGGTGCTGGATCTGATCTTTTTTGCTTTAGGAATTTCATACCGGCACTGGCGGGAAGCTGTCAATAAAGCGGTGGTAGAAAAAGATCTGGACCGCGAACGGGAACAACGCCATCGCGAATACCTGGAAGCCGATCTGGCCTTGCAGCGTATGCAGCAGGAAAAAACAGATATGCAGATGCGGGCTTTGCAGAGTCAGATTAACCCGCATTTCCTGTTTAATGGACTGAATACCCTATCGTCGTTAATTGATGAAAGTCCAACTCAGGCAGGTGAATTTGTTGATGAGCTTTCCAACGTGTATCGCTATCTGTTGCGTAGTAACGAACATGAACTGACTACCTTAAACGTTGAGCTACGGTTTATCCTTTCTTATTTCCATCTACTCAAAACGCGTTTTGGACGCAACATAGCAATGGATATCGACGTAGACGATGAATATCAGGATGCGCTGTTACCTCCGCTTACGTTGCAGTTGCTGGTAGAAAATGCCGTCAAGCATAACGTAGTGTTGCCCAAGCAGCCCTTAACAATTCGTATCCGGACAACGCAGTACAAACAGCTTATCATTGAAAATACGCTTCAGCGTAAGAAAATAAGCGTCGAGTCGAATGGGGTAGGTTTGTCGAATATTGCCGTCAAATACCGGCTTCTGAATCAGGCGTCCCCCCTTATCGAAGAGCAGGAAGGCTGGTTTCGTGTTACGTTACAACTGATGATGCCGAAACCAAAACCGGTCAAACTGGATTAATTTTATCGATGAGGAGGGTAGTGGTTTCAGTTTCTAAACCCTGAAACCACTACCATCACTAAATCTTACAGAATAACTACGGGAAAATCCACGTTTAAATCATCCGTTCCGGGCGTAGTGGTTCCGTTTTTGGCGTTCGGCTGATGACGTAGCTGCACTTTCAGACTGCCCGTGGCGGCTGGCCCTGCTTTCAACGAAAACGTTAGGCCTATTGGATAAGGGCCTGGGGCCGGATTGGTATCTTTATCTGTAATCGTCATGGTCAAAAGACTGCTTGTCGAAGGCGTGTAAACAAACAGGTGTTCGTTGGCTTTCTCCCGAATTTCTTCAGTAGCATTCAGCGTAGGTGTCTGGGTTTTGTCGTACAACTGAATCGCGCCCGAGTACGTAGCGTTGGCTTTCAGATTCAGTGTTGCTTTGCTGACATCGGGCGTTGTATTCAGGTTTTCAATTGTTGCCGTCACTACGTCCTGTGCATTCGCCGTATTAGTGAGCGATAACGTAGCTGTTGTCAGGGCTTCGTTGTCGTCGGTTGGGGCCACATTTTGTTCTTCGTTAGTACAGGCACCGGCCAGGAAAGAAACGGCCAAAACGATCCACAGGGATTTTCTTACTGATTGCATAACGCAGGTTGTTAAGAGGTGAAACAAAAAATTAACTATGAGTAAGAACAGAGAACGGCAAGCGAACTTTCAGGCTGATGTTGCGCCCCGGCTCGTCGGCGAAATAGCGGAACCGATTCAGATAGTCCCGATACGCTACATTCGCCAGGTTGCTGCCGCTTAAAATGACACTCATCGACTGACCACCGACCGGAGTTGTAAAGCCTAGCTCGGCGCCCAGCAGAAAATAAGCCGGTGGGGGCGAGGCAAAGTCGCCCGTAAAAATGACATTTCCGTTTTCCTGTCGACTCGTTACGTTGGGAGCGCGGTTTTGACGCGCTACGTATAAGCCGCTTACTGAAACATATACATTGGTTAATCGGCCCCATTTTGACCACTCGTAACGTAGTGTATTATCAGAACGATTGGGCGGAATGAAAACCAAGTAATCGCGGTCAGTTTGGTTATAGGCGAACAGCAACGAGTTTTTGGTCGTTAGCGTGAGCTGATCGGTAAATTTGTAGGTTAACGTAGCGTCGATTCCGCGGAAGGTAGCCTGCACCTGTGTGTAGGTGTAAGCTGGAAACGCGCCCCGCTGACGAATGATGGGTACGGAATCTGGCCTGAGATAAATGTAATTGTGAATGAGGTTGTTATACACACCAATTTCTCCGCTCAGCCGTTTTCCTGAGTAAGCCAGCACCAGGTTACCGTTATACGCCTGTTCGGGCTGGAGATTCGGGTTGCCAATTTCGTAAGCGACTGCGCTTTGATGCAGACCGTTGGAGTACAGATCTGCTACGTTCGGAGCGCGCCAGGCAGTGCTGAGGTTTGCTGTCAGCGTCAGATTTGGACGTAACTGATAAGCTGCTCCCAGCGAACCATTGACGTTCTGCCAGTTGTGCGTCGTGTAATACGTCTGTTTGGTCGTTTCATTCAGGAAATAAGCCCGCAACCATCGGTAGTCGTAACGCAGGCCTGCTTCCAGCGTCCAGCGATTAACCGCGTACCGTTCAATGGCGAACAAACCTGCGCCGTAGTTGCGGAAGTTCGGAATCAGAAACAGGTATTGCCGCACATTGCCCTGCGTAATGCCATTGAAACCCGCACTGCCCGACCAGACACCACCTCGTTTATTTTTAACGGCGCTGTGTTCCCACACCAGATCAAGCGTATGCGTAACCAGTTTGAGGTATAATTCTGGATTGAGCGCACCACTAAATGATACGTAGTCGTACTCCCGGCGGGTGTTTTGCTGACGGGCAAATGTAGCCGTCAGCGTACCGCCTTTCTTTGTGCTCAGGTAAGCCCGGGCTTTGAATAAATCGTGCTGAACATCCTGATACGGACGATTGAGCGCATACGAAAAACCGGGCTGTGAGAGTGGCTCCGATCGATTAATAGCCGCATACAAATCGGCCAGGCTTCCAACCTGAGCGCCGGTAAACAGCCCGATTTTTGTATCGAACCGGCTATAAAACACCTCCGCTCCCCACGGTCCATGATCGTAATGAATATCGCCTGAAAAGTTATTTTCGTGATAGCTGGTATTTTCCAGAAAATAATTCGGAGTCTGAACGTAACCCGACCGCTTTATCGTGCCCTGCATACGCCAGCTAAGCCCCGGCAGTGCTTTACCAAAGGCACCTTCCAGCATACCCGAAGCTGTGCCCATGCGCCCGTTCGTAGCGCCTACTACGTTCACTTCTCCCCGAATACCAGGCTGCTCCACCATCGCTTTGGGTTCCACCAAAATTACACCTCCGATCGCATCCGAACCGTAACGAATACTGGCCGCACCTTTAATGACGGTAAGTCGCGATGCCAAAAACTGATCGACCTGTGGGGCGTGTTCCGTTCCCCATTGCTGGTCTTCCTGGCGGATACCGTTATTTAGAATGATGATGCGGTTGCTATATAGCCCATGAATAACCGGCTTGGAAATGCTGGGGCCCGTCTGAATCGAATACAATCCCGACAAGGCTTTTAAGCTTTCGCCCAGCGATTGCCCACGTGTCTGATCGAGCGCTGAACCCGACAAACTGGCCTGGGTTTGCAGCAGTTGCTGCGCTTCAGAGCGGTGCTCAGTGACGGTCACTTCGTTTAACGTAACGTTTTCAGCTAAAAGCGTCGCTGAGGCCGCTGTCGTATCGGAAGTAGGAATACGTACCGTCCGAACAAACGTAGTGTAGCCAATAAACTGATATTCAAGCGTGTATTTACCCGCGCACAAACCCGTTAGGCTGAAATGGCCATTAGCGTCCGCTACTGCACCTTTGGCAATTTCCCGGACATAAACGGTGGCTCCTGGTAGTGGCAACCTGGCCGTCTGCTGGCGATTATCCTGCCCGTAAATAAATCCCGTCAGCGAATCCGTGCACACGACAGCCGTCTGACTCCAAGCCTGACTGTAAAAAAATAGCCCTAAGCAAAAGCTAATACAAAAGCCGAATCGCTCCCACTTTCGTCTCCGGCTCAGTAATCTCTCCTGCATTCTTTCTCTATCCATGCGTATCGTTCACGAAAGTTATTTCGTGCAACGATGTTGCAAAAATAGGGAAATGAACGTAGCGATCGCAAAAAGTCTATCTTTTTTTGCAATAATGTTGCAAGTTTATGACTGTTCCAGTCTCTTATCACTCGTTATCAACGTATCATCGCCAGAACTCTCGACTTACTTAATTGGGCGTTCTAATCAGATTTAACAGACAGTATGACGTAGGAACGTATTGCCTAAAAAACGGTATTCCTTTATTTACCCTCCCGAATCAGGTCAATGGCTTTGTCGAGGAGTTCGTCGCGCTCATCCATAATCCCTTTACGGGTTGGATGCATCTCTACATCGACGCCCACGCCGATACGTTGCGTTTCCCGGCCATCAGGATAATTGACACCAATGCCGCTAATCATGGTTCGTAAACCACCGGGCAGTTCAAACGGAGAAATATTGCCGTCGGCAGCCGCGGTCGTACTGCCCACAACAACCGCGCCGGGTGCCGTTCGGAAGGCCATTGTATGATACTCTGCACTGCTTTGGGTTAGCTCGTTGACCAGAATGATCACTTTCCCTTTGTAGGCATTCGTTACGTTACGTTCGCCAACCTTCAATTCGGGACCCCACGAAAACAGGCCGGGTGTTTCGATATGACCACCCGTAAATTTGACAAAAGGAGTTGGTTGGGTGAGGTATTTTCCAAGCGAAAACACCACAAATTCGGAGGGATAACAGCGTAAATCAATAACCAGCCCTTTTGTATTTTTGAACAGATCCATAATCTGAGGAAGCTTACTGGCTTTGATATTGCCCAGAAACAGATAGCCAATGTCGGGATGAAGAAGTTGGTAGCAACTGTCTTTCGGATAGCTGCTGTAGTCGATCCCTTCGTTGAATTTTGCCTGCCCGGCCTGATACCGCTCGAGAACAATCGATAGGGGTTTTCCGGCGCGGTCAATGTCAAGCGTAGCGGTGCGCGCATGACCCATCAGCAATTCGCGGCACATGTCGCGTAATCGGGTTGGTTCATTTGAGGCTGGGTAGTACGGCGTTCGCTGCCTGACCAGCGTTTCAGTCGGAATACCATCGATCGCTTTCACTACGTCTCCCCGGCGCAATCCCGACTGTTTTCCCAGCGAATCATTGTAAAAACCCGTGACAACAAATTGATTTTCAATATGCCTTAGCTGAACAGGAGCGTAATACGTTCCCTTAAATTTGGTACGAACGATGGGATCGCCCCACAGATTGGCGTGCGTATCGTGAATGCGGCCAATGAGTTCGAGCGCGGCCAGACGATACGTTAACGAGTCATTCGCTACCGCGAATTTCGGAATAAACGCAGGTAGGACTTGATTCCAGTCCTCGCCAATTAGGTGTTTGTACGGAAAAAAATACTGAATGACGTTCCAGAATCGGTAGAGCGACAGGAGCCGGAAGCCTGCATCGGGACTTTTCATACGCCGATACGGATTTTCATGTTCAAAAACCGGATTGCCAACCTGTGGAGCCATGCTTACGTAGTACGATTTGCCGGAACGTTTGGTCAACCGGATGGTGCTGAGTCGACTTTGGAGAGCGGGCGTCAGTAGTTTGGTGTCACTGAGCCAGCTCAAATCAGGTTTGTGAACGCCCTTATCAATATCTTTCTGCGATACTTCGTCCTCTCTGACCGGCCCGAACGTATTGAGCCAGTTGAGCAATGCATCGCTACGTTGCTTTACTGACGTAGCATTGAGCACGGCAGGCATTACCCGAAACAACTCGGCGTCCATATTATGATTGCCCTGAGTTACGGCCGGGTGGTAATATTTTACAAAACCCCAGACCTTGCCCAGCACCGTGAGGTTGTCAATTTGCTCATTCGTCAGTTTACCCAGTTCAATGTCGGATCCTTTATTAAACGTTGTATCTGTTTGAGCCTTCGCCAGTTTTACAATTTTGGCAGGAGCTTTGTTGAAAGGAATTCCATCGACAGAGAGGCTGAAATCATCGAACCAGGCAGTGCCTTTGCCAATGAGCAAACCACCTATATGAATACTGGCGGCCTCGTCGGGCAGGGCTAGTGTGATGGAATATTCGTTCCAGTCGTTCGTTCCTTTGATGCCCCGGCTTTGCATGTTATCGAATCCAATTGCATTCCCCGATTGATCGTCGATCCGCATCCACAGACCAGCGTACGTATCGGCATCGAGGCCGGTATTCTCTGTTTTGACGAACCCTTTCAGTGTCAGTTTCTTGCCGGCAAACGTAGCAGGTATGCGCCAGTCTGCCGCGCTGAATCCCTTGTCGTTAATATAGGCAATACGGAGTGCGTACCGGCCGGTGTGCCGATTCGTTGAATCAAGCGAAAAAAGGTAATTATTGCCAAAGCGAGTCCAGCCTTTGGGGCTATTGTCAAGGCTACGTTGTTCGAAATCAAGGTTTGGCGTTTGGGCGTACAGAAAGGCTGGGAAAAGGCAAATGAGTAGGAGGAACTTCATGGTGAGTAAGGTTCAGGAGAGACGTAGCGAAGGTATGGAACCCCACTTGCGCTACGAAGGAATTAGGAATTTTTAACGTGATTCCTACTCTGTTGATGTCCCAATCAACTCGTTCAAAATCTTCTGGGCGGCTATAGAAATGATGGTTCCTGGCCCAAATACGCCTTTCACGCCCGCGTCGTAGAGAAACTGATAATCCTGAGCCGGAATTACTCCCCCCACAATAACCATAATATCATCGCGACCGATTTTCTTCAGCTCCTCAATGAGTTGCGGCACCAGCGTTTTATGTCCCGCAGCCAGACTCGAAATTCCAACAATATGTACGTCGTTTTCAGCCGCTTGTCTGGCTACTTCAGCGGGCGTCTGAAATAGCGGTCCCATGTCCACATCGAAGCCCAGATCAGCAAAGCTGGTCGCTATAACTTTAGCACCCCGATCATGACCATCCTGCCCCATTTTGGCTACCAGAATGCGCGGACGCCGACCGTCGAGTTCGGCAAATCGATCGCTCAATTCGCGGGCGAGCCGGAAATTCTCATCGTCCGATACTTCCGACGAATAAATGCCCGAAACGGCTCGAATGGTGGCCTTGTGTCGGCCAAAAGCTTTTTCCATAGCGTCGGAGATTTCACCTAACGTAGCGCGGTGCCGAGCTGCTTCAACGGCAAGCGCGAGGAGGTTAGAGGCAGGGGCAAGAGGGTTTATGGCAGAGGGTTGTTTGGCGGCTTCTGTAATCGCCCTCAGGGCCTGCTCAACCTTTTCATTATTACGTTCAGCTTTGATACGTTCCAGTCGCTTAATCTGCGTTTCCCGTACGGCCTGATTATCAATGGCAAGCAACTCGATTTCGGTTTCAGATGCGGGTTTATAGCGATTCACGCCCACAATCACGTCTTTCCCTGCGTCGATACGTGCCTGTTTACGAGCCGCGGCTTCTTCAATGCGCAGTTTGGGTAAACCCGTTTCTATGGCCTTTGTCATACCGCCCAATTTTTCCACTTCTTCGATCAGCGTCCAGGCTTTTTCGGCGAGCTCTTTTGTCAGAAACTCAACGTAGTAGGAGCCGCCCCACGGATCGACGGCGCGTGTTACGTCGGTTTCGTGCTGAAGATAAAGCTGCGTATTCCGGGCGATTCGGGCCGAGAAGTCGGTTGGGAGAGCAATTGCTTCGTCGAGTGAATTAGTATGTAAACTTTGTGTGCCGCCCAGAACAGCCGCTAAGGCTTCAATGGTCGTTCGTGCTACGTTGTTAAACGGGTCCTGCTCGGTTAAACTGTATCCTGAAGTCTGGCAGTGGGTACGTAGCGCCAGCGATTTCGGGTTTTTCGGGTCAAACTGTTTGACAATTTTAGCCCACAGCAACCGACCAGCCCGGAGCTTGGCAATTTCCATAAAATGATTCATGCCAATTCCCCAGAAAAACGACAGTCTGGGCGCAAAATCGTCTATACTCATGCCTGCCCGCAGTCCCGTACGAATATACTCAAGCCCATCTGCCAGCGTATATGCCAGTTCTAGCTGCGCTGGTGCGCCCGCTTCGTGCATATGATAACCGCTGATACTGATGGAGTTAAATTTAGGCATGTGCTGACTCGTATACGCGAAAATATCACCCACGATACGCATGGACGGTTCAGGCGGGTAGATGTACGTATTACGTACCATGAACTCCTTCAGAATATCGTTCTGGATTGTGCCCGACAGCTTTTCGGGAGGTACTCCCTGTTCTTCGGCGGCTACAATGAAAAAGGCCATGATCGGCAACACGGCTCCGTTCATGGTCATTGACACCGACATCTGATCGAGCGGAATCTGGTCAAACAGGATTTTCATGTCCTCAACCGAATCGATGGCTACCCCCGCTTTTCCTACGTCGCCAACAACCCGTGGATGGTCGGAATCATAACCGCGGTGCGTGGCCAGATCGAACGCAACCGATAATCCTTTCTGACCAGCAGCCAGATTACGCCTGTAAAATGCATTCGATTCTTCGGCGGTAGAGAAACCCGCATACTGACGTATCGTCCACGGCTGGCGGACGTACATACTGGCATACGGACCACGTAAAAAGGGAGGAATCCCGGCTGCATAGTCCAGATGATCGGCATTCGCTACGTCGGGTGCCGTAAAGCGTGGCTTAAGCTTTATTCCTTCGGCCGTAGTAAAGGACGTAGCGCGGAGAGTTTGTTGGTCAATATTTTGCCCAGCCGGGTTGGTAGAGTCAGGTTTCATCGATACTGGAATTTACTCAAAATTTTCTGCCAGACGGTGACGTGGAAATAAACTATTTTCGGGTGAAAGCGTCTTTTTCTCGGCGGTTGTTTCATCCGACCGAAATTTCGTTACGCCCACCAGCACTTTTCCGGTGCGAATGGCTTCAAGCCTGGCCTGATACGACTGCTCAATTTCATGCTGTATAAACCCCGACAGCAGGACTTTCCTATATCCACCGTCTTCCTTCACTTTCGTAAACAGGAGCCATGCTGCTTCTGTCAACTGATGCGTCAGATTTTCGACGTAATACGAACCTGCTGCCGGATCGGCTACTTTATCCAGATGGCTTTCGTCTTTCAGCAGGATCGATACGTTCCGGGCAATACGTTCTGCAAAGACATGATCGCCGGACTCCACCGTTGTGTTCAGAATCGTATTATAAGGATGAACCGTTAGTACGTCGCATCCGCCGATAACAGCCGCCATTGCTTCAGTAGTTGCCCTCAGCAGATTTGTGTAGGGCGTAACGGCTGCATCATAGAACGTAGAGGTCTGACAGTGAACAAGCACGGGGCAGGGGGCGGGGGGCAGATCGGGATCATACGCACTCAGAAACCGGTTCAGCAAAACACGTAGTGCGCGAAGTTTCGCGATTTCCAGGAAGTAACTTGTTCCAACAGAAACGGATAAAATTGTTTTCTGAATAAGCTGTTCAGGTGATAATCCGCGCTCTATTAGATCATTGTAGGTATCAGCTAGTGCTGCCATCGTAAACGCTAATTCCTGTGCAGCCGTAGCACCAGCGTTATGAAAAACGTGACTGGTAGTGCATACCGTTCGAAACTGGGGTGAGTCCGCTGTTAATCGGGTAATTTCGGCGATGGCGTCGGTACTATCCATCAGCAAACCCCCTTTAAGCTGGTAAGGCGCAATGTTTTGTAGAGTCTTTATGAACGTAACAGGATCGCCGGTGGAGGCAGCAGCGCGAAAAAAAACAGGAGTTTCGCTGAGCTTGATCCCATTCAGCAATTGCGCTACGTTCGTGTTGGCAGCTGGCAAGTCAAGAACGATGGCGTCGGCTCCTTGCGAGCGTGCTTCTTTGATTTGGACGTTCGTAGACTTTTCGTCGGTGACTTGGTATTCAGGCGCATTGAGCCATCCAGGAACCGTTTTTTGAGCCTTCTGAATGGTGTCAAGCGGCAAATCGCTCAGTTCAGCGGCTGTATAATAGGGTTCGGTTACAATGCCTTCGTCCGTTTGCCACTGGAGACTTTCATAAGTTGATTCATTTTTTAATTCCTTCTGAACCTGAGTCATCCAGGCAGCTTTATTAGCGGAAGGAAACGTATTAGCGAAAAGTGGCTCCATCGGAAAGGTCATAAAAACGCAATAGTAAAAGTAATTCTTTTTCTCTTTTCGGGCTTATCGGCCATTTGCAATCGCTGGCAGGACGACCTCTTTGGATTATTCAAAGGGATTTAGCTAAGGGCTTGATGTTGCCCCGGAATCGCGATATTTTTAGCCTAACGATTCAGAAAGGTAATACGTCCGACTGGTAAAATCGGTCGAAAAAAACGTGACCGGATTTGCTCAGCCGGGTCATAAAATTGCCTACATTTGTCTCCCTTTTTTGCGACCCCAAACCGTAATAAAATGTATCCCTCCCGTGAACGTAACTACTCAGACAGGCATGCAGCGTGAAGTAACGACGGTGTGGAATCGCTGTCTGAACGTTATTCGGGAGATTGTGCCCGAACAAAGTTTCAATACGTGGTTTGAACCGATTGTTCCTCTACGGCTCAATGGGCACGTTCTGACCATTCAGGTTCCGAGCGAATTCTTTTATGAATGGCTTGAGGAGAACTTCGTACACGCGCTGCGGAAAGCGCTCGATACAGCTATCGGACCGCAGGGGCAACTGGAATACTCGATCATTGTCGACAAAGGCAACGCGCAGAATCGCCCCCTGACGGTTAACGTACCAACCACAAAAACACCGCAAACAGCTAAGCCCGACAATGTTAATCCGGATATTCTGAAAAGCCCTTTCCAGCTTAAAGATCTGGATTCCCTGACGCTTGATTCCTACCTGAATCCGAGTTACACGTTCGATAATTATGTAGAAGGCGATTGTAACCGACTGGCGCGGTCGGCTGGGTTTGCGGTGGCGGAGCGGCCGGGCGTTACGTCGTTCAATCCGCTGATGATTTATGGGGGTGTTGGCTTAGGGAAAACGCATCTGGTTCAGGCAATAGGCAACTTCATCAAGAATAAGAATCAGAATAAATTTGTACTGTACGTTACGTCGGAAAAGTTTACAAACCAGTTTCTGAATGCCGTACGGACGGATGGTATCCGCGATTTCACGGCCTTCTATATGCAGGTGGACGTACTGGTAATTGACGATGTGCAGTTTTTGCAGAAGAAAGAAAAAACGCAGGAAATTTTCTTTCACATTTTCAACCATCTGCATCAGTCAGGTAAGCAGATTATTATGACATCCGACCGGGCGCCACGGGCTTTGGACGGGCTGGAAGACCGGCTACTGTCACGGTTCAAATGGGGCTTATCAGCGGATTTACAAACACCTGATCTGGAAACCCGGATTGCGATTATCCAGAAAAAGCTTCAGGCCGAAGGTATTTACATCGACAATAACGTAATTGAATACCTGGCGCATAGCGTCAATACAAACGTTCGTGAACTGGAGGGCGTCATTGTGTCGCTGATTGCGCAGGCATCGCTGAACCGACGGGAAATTGATCTTGAACTGGCTAAGCAAACGCTACGTAACATTGTCGTTGATTCGGATCGTGAAGTCACAATTGATACGGTACAGGAGGCCGTCGCCAACTTTTTTAACGTAACGATTGCCGATCTGAAAGCGAAAAGTCGTAAGCAGGAATTAGTCTATCCGCGTCAGGTGGCGATGTATCTGGCCAAAGAAAAAACCGATCTGTCGCTCAAATCAATTGGGTATCATTTTGGTGGACGTGACCACAGTACGGTGATTCATGCTGTACAAACCATCAGTGATCGTGTGGCCAAGAGCACCGAAACCCGCGATATGGTCGAGAAGCTAAAAGCGCAGTTTAAATAAGGCTCCTGGTTAGTATAGGTTGTAATAACGCGGATAGAAGCCCGCGTTACTACAACTATGAATCAATTGTTTGCCTGGTTGGTTCTGGCTCGTTTTGCCAGTGCATTTATAATCAGATCATCGTCCAGTTTTATTTTTCTAGACGGAAATAATTCGGCTAGTTTGGCGAATAGAATATACAGCCCCGGCACAAGGAATAAACCGAATACAGTACCGATCAACATGCCGCCAGCTGCTGCCGTACCGATAGAGCGATTGCCCAGCGCTCCAGCGCCAGAAGCGATACAAAGCGGAATCAACCCGGCAACAAACGCCAGTGAAGTCATTAAAATAGGCCGTAGCCGCGTCACGGCTCCTTCAATGGCCGCTTTTACGATAGATAAACCTTCCTGCTGCCGTTGGCTGGCAAATTCTACAATAAGAATGGCGTTTTTCCCTAATAAGCCTATCAGCATAACCAGCGCAACCTGCGCGTAAATATTATTCTGTAAGCCGGTTAGTTGCAGGAAAAGAAGTGAGCCAAATATACCTGCCGGAAGAGAAAGCAGAACCGGCAAAGGCAGGAATAGACTTTCGTACTGAGCTGTCAGCAGCAGGTACACAAACACCAGACAGATCAAAAAGATGTAGATGGCCTGATCGCCCGATAGGACTTCCTCCCGCGACATGCCCGACCATTCGAACGAGTAGCCTCTCGGCAGGACTTCTTTGGCCACTTGCTCTACTGTGCGGAGTGCGTCACCACTGCTGTACCCTTTACCGGCTTCGCCGTTGATAAGCGCAGAGGTATACATATTGTAACGAGTCAGCTGCTCAGGACCATAGACACGCTCCAGACGAACAAAATTGGAGTATGGCACCATTTCGCCCTGATTGTTTTTGACATACAGATTTAACACGTCCTCTGGTTTTGACCGATATTCAGGCGCAGCCTGCACAAAAACGCGGTACATCTGTCCGAACCGGATAAAGTTCGTGGCGTATAAACTACCCATCAGTGTCTGTAAAGTATTCATCGCATTTTCGATGGAAACTCCTTTCTGAGCGGCCTTTTCCTGATCGACATGCAGCATGTACTGCGGATAATCCGGGTTGAAACTTGTAAATGCATCGCCGATTTCGGGTCGTTTTTTCAGGGCAGCAATAAACTTGTCGGCTACTTGCTTTGTCTTCTGTAGATCGCCGGAACCCGTCCGATCCAGCATTCGTAATTCGAATCCGCTGGAATTGCCGAAGCCGGGTACGGTGGGGGGCGAAAAATACTGGATACTCGCGTCCTGAATATGCTGTGTTTTTGCTTCCAGGATCGCAATGACGTCATCTACCGATTGCTTTCGGTCTTTCCAGTCTTTCAGGTTAATCATACCCATACCGTAAGATGCGCCCGCCCCATCGGTCATCAGACTAAAACCCGACAACGTCGATACGTTCTCAACCGACTCAATGCCCGCAGCCGCTTGCTGAATCTTATCGAGGGCATCTTCAGTACGTTGCACAGTGGCCCCCGCTGGTGTTGTTACGTTGGCATAGATCATGCCCTGGTCTTCAGTGGGAATAAACCCAGTTGGCAGGATGGAGTTGACTCCCCAGATACCGGCAGAAAAAGCTACCAGCATAACAATCGTAACAACACTACGTGGTGCTATTCGTCTTAAGGTGCGCTGGTAGCGGCCAGTCAGTGCATCAAAAGCGTGGTTGAAGCGATCGAAAAACTTACCGAGCAAGCCCGTTGGTTTAGCGTCGTGGTGAGGACGTAGCAGTAATGCGCAAAGGGCGGGGGTAAGGGTTAGCGCATTAACGCCCGAAATCAGGATGGCTACGGCCAGCGTCAGAGAAAATTGCCGGTAGAATATACCCACCGGTCCCGATAAAAACGCTACGGGTACAAAAACGGCTGACATGACCAACGTAATGGCAATCAGCGCGCTGCTGATTTCTTTCATAGCTACCACTGTTGCCAGACCGGGCGGCAGGTGGTCTTCTTCCATTTTGGCGTGAACCGCTTCAACTACAACGATTCCGTCGTCCACAACAATACCGATTGCCAGCACTAAGGCAAACAGCGTCAGCAGATTGATCGAAAAACCAATCAGACTCATAAAGGCGAACGTACCAATGAGCGCTACCGGAACGACAAGCGCACAAATCAGTGTTGAGCGCCAGTCCTGTAAAAACAGAAATACCACCAGAAAGACAAGCACAAAGGCCTCAATAAGCGTTCGGACTACCTCGTGAATCGACGCATCCAGAAACCGCGACACGTCATAGGCAAAGTTATAGGTCATGCCCGGCGGAAACGATGTCGCTTTGATTTCGGCCATTCGCTTCTTGACATTGTTGATGATATCACGGGCGTTTGAACCGGGCCGTTGCTTAAGCATGATTGACGCACCAGGCCGACCGTCGGTTTTGGACGTAACGCTATAGTCGGCCGAGCCAAATTCGACGTCGGCCACATCTTTCAATCGTAAGATCGACCCATCGTGATTGGCACGCAGAATAAGGTTTTCATACTGTTGCGGCTTATTGAATTTTCCGGTGTATCGCATGACGTACTGAAGCACCTGCGGGTTTTTGTCGGCGCTTTCACCGGCTTTTCCCGGAGCGGCTTCAACATTCTGCTGCTGAATAGCCTGGACAATCTCTTCGGCAGAGATGCTATAGGCTGTCATGCGATCGGGCTTGAGCCAGACGCGCATTGAGTACTCCCGGGCGCCCATAATATCGGCAAAGCCAACTCCGTCGATCCGCTTGAGTTCGGCCAGAATATTGATGTCCGCAAAGTTGTAGATAAACTTCTCATCCATCGTGGAATCGGTACTGACCAGATTCAGATAGAGGAGCATGCTGTTTACTTCCTTTTCGGTGATTACACCAGCTTTGATGACCTCTGCGGGCAATTCGTCCAGCACCGACGTAACGCGGTTCTGAACGTTCATCGCAGCCATATCAGGATCGGTGCCGACTTTAAAAAACACCTGAATTAACGTAGTACCGTCATTACTCGACACCGTGTTCATATAGGTCATGCCCGGTACACCGTTGATAGCCCGTTCCAGCGGAGTGGCTACTGCCTTGGTACAGACTTCGGCGTTGGCACCGATGTACGTAGCGGTTACCGTAACGGAAGGGGGCACAATATCAGGAAACTGCGTAACGGGCAAACTCGTTAACGCCAGTATCCCGAGTAACGTAATGAGTATAGAAATAACCGCCGACAGCAACGGCCGCTTTATAAATAGACTAATCATGGAAATAGTATAATCCGTGTTTTGGAAATCTGAGAAGTCACCCGGCCCGGCTTGTTTCGTCCAAAGAAAGAGTTAGCCAACTGGGTGATTAGCGTGCAGGAAATCAGTGCAAGTCGTGCTAAAACCATGGACATGCCTGTTCGATAATGGATAAGCAGAAACGACCGGATCAACCGATACGTATCGGTTAGCCGGTTCTGAACATCACTTTATGGGCTGTTAGGCTATCTGAGGAGGTGGAGAGATAACGTCTGCTACCAGCGAAAGAATACGGACGAATTTGGCAGGAATAAACTTGGGGACCGTGAAATGAATAACTGGCAGAAGGGGGGCAAAAACGAAAAAATGAGTGAAAACGTAATCCTGTTTAAGCTTGATCAGATTCGATTCTTCGTCGGGTTCGTCGTGCTCAGGAATGGCGTTTTCAATACCAAGGCCCTGCTCCAGAAAGAGCTCCGTAAAACTTTCAATGTCGTTGATCGCCAGGTTTTCCGACTGATTACTAATGAGCTGGAGAGGCCCGTACTGATCCGGTGCATCGATACTAAGGTTGATAACATGCAACCCCATTATGAAGCAAATCAGTCGGTGTAAGAGCGAGCTATGTCTCCGTTTGTTCTTTGTCAGCATCATTGAGTTACGGGCACATAGACAAATATAGCCTGTATTGAGGGAAGCTTCTTTCTCCTTAACGGATTAATGACCAGATCGGTTGTTTCGTTTTATTTATTATTGATATTTTACAAACTATACCTCCTTTGGAGATAGCACTACGTATCTTATTACGTC
>NZ_JBMDWV010000163.1:0-8890 GCF_048594605.1 Spirosoma sp. | reverse complement strand
TCCGTTGCTTTCCAAAAATACAGTTTCTTCTACAGAAGCCCAAAACCCATGCCTGAGCAATCCCCGATAAAGAAAGTGCCGGATTTAACCACTGACGATTACTACCTCACCCCTGAAGGCTATGTCGTATTTACGGCTCTTTATCACAAAAAAAGAGGATATTGTTGCCGGAACGGATGCCGTCATTGCCCCTACGATTTCAAAAAAAAGAAGGAATGAGTTGCAGATTATGAATTATTTAGCGAATTTTGCGCCCTCATACGGAAAACGAGTACGGTAATGGCCAGAGTTTGTCAGATCACAGGAAAGCGCACACGTGTCGGAAACAACGTTTCTCACGCTAACAATAAGACTAAGCGTAAATTCTTCCCGAACCTGCAGAAAAAGCGGTTCTTCGTTGAATCAACGGGCGAATGGATTACGCTGAAAGTAGCTACGTCTGCTATAAAGACCATCAACAAAAATGGTCTGGAAGCAACGATCCGCAAAGCTAATCAGCGCGGTACGCTGTCAGTATAGTCTTTTGCTGATACGCCATCCTTGAGCCTCTTCCGGTAAGGAGGAGGCTTTTTGTGTTTTCTTTAAAGTCGTCAGTCCGTCGCAATCTATTGACTAACGACTGTTGATTATTAACGCATGAAACTAAATTTTGAAGACCTCATTGTTTTCGAAAATGAGGACTATATCATCATAAACAAGCCTCCGCACGTAGCATCGCTCGACGAACGAACGACGGATCGGGGCGGACAGAGTATTGTGCGCCTGGCTAAAGCGTATCATCCGGATGCGCAACTCGGCCATCGGCTGGATAAAGAAACATCTGGCATCCTGGCGATTGCCAAAAATCCAGAAGCGTATCGGCATCTGGCCATGCAATTTGAGCATCGGGAAGTAGCCAAACGATACCACGCTGTAACGAACGGCGTTCATGACTTCGATAACGTATCTGTTTATCTGCCTATCTCGCCGATTAAAGACGGCACAGCTGTTCGCATTGATCGGGAAAAGGGCAAAATTGCAGAAACGATTTTTAATACGTTGCAAGCGTACCGGACTACTACGTTGGTAGAATGTATGCCTATTACAGGACGGATGCACCAGATTCGTGTCCATTTGATGTGCCTGAAGGCACCGATTGTCAATGACCCAACCTATGGTGGTGAGCCTGTTTATCTATCCGACGTAAAGCGCAAGTTCAACCTCAAGCAGGGTACTGAAGAGCTGCCTCTTATTCAGCGGGTTGCTCTCCACGCTTACTCCCTTACGTTTACTTTATTGAACGGGGAAGAGCAAACATTCGTGGCGCCTTACCCAAAAGATTTCAATGTACTGGTGAAACAGCTGGAAAAGTTTGCCTGACAGGGCGATTTCGCCTGGTTATGTTACGTTTAAAAAGAAAATCTTCCCAGTGCGGGAGGATTTTCTTTTTTTGCGAACGATCCACTTCACACCCATGAAACTTTCGATATTTCTATCCACTACGTTCCGGGCCCTTCCTCTCGCAGGCTCACTTCTGGTCAATTCCTGTACGGCGCAGGAGTCGACCTTTCGTATTGTTGACAAGCCTATTGTTTTCGATGAGGAACGTAAGCAACTCTCCCTGGAGTATCTGGCGCAACGGCACGGTATTCAGCAAGCTGAGCCTTTCATCAAACCCAAAATGATTGTGCTCCACTGGACGGCCATTCCGACACTCGACGCTACGTTCGATATCTTTAATCCAAGTGTATTGCCGGGCCGGACTGAACTTCAATCTGCCAGTCGTTTAAATACCTCTGTGCCCTTTGTTGTTGACCGCGATGGTACTATTTTTCGATTACTCCCCGACACTACGTTTGCCCGCCATTGCATCGGACTAAATTACTGCGCCATTGGTATCGAAAATGTGGGCAATAATGACTTGACAGAAGCACAGCTCAAAGCCAATATTCAGCTGATACGTTATTTGAAGAGCCATTATAAAGACATTGAGTATTTAATCGGGCATTACGAGTACAAGGATTTTATTGGAACGCCCCTTTGGAAAGAAACTGATCCGAATTATTTGACAGGCAAAACAGACCCTGGCAAGGCCTTCATGCAAAAAGTCAGGACCAGGCTTAAAGATCTGAACCTAAAAGGTAGCCCAGCCCAGACGGAATAACTCAGAAAATGACGGGGGCAGCCACACCTGTGTCTTCGTGTAGGAGAGGTACGCTTACAATAAACCAGCCGTTACTTTCGTCAATCCGAACCGCTTCCTGACCGAGTAATCTGAATTTAGCGACCAGATCCGTCAAGCCATCTCCAGTGACATCAAAGCGAAGCGCCTTGCGCTGAAGGGTATTGGCAACCTGTAGCCAGCGGTCGGGCGTGGTAGAGATCTGTATAGCTAATGGCTGATCGGCCAGAATGATGTTATACCGTACTGCATTTTCTACCAACACCTGTAGCGTTAGCGGTGGAATTAATAAATCCGTTACTGATTCATCAATGTCCAGATCGAGTCGAAGTCCCGTTTGATAACGAGTCTTTAACAAGTAAAAGTAGGCCTTAATGAAGGCCAGTTCTTCAGTCAATGTCACCAGGCGTTGTTCTCCTGCCTGTAGCAGATACCTGAAAACGCTGGTCAACTCGTCGAGAAACTGATCGGCCAGGCGAGGATTTTCATAAATCAGGGATGACAAGGAATTTAGACTATTAAACAGAAAATGTGGATTGACCTGGCTCTGTAGGGATGTAAGCTGACTCTGTAACAATATTTTTTCCAGATCGTTAGTTTCGACCGTTGCCCGTTGCCATTGCTGCAGCACATAACTTCCTTCGTAAACAGTAAAGTAAATGAAATGGTAAAAGATTTGAATGCCGATTATGCGGCTGAGTTCGACGGCACTGGTAAAGTAAAAAAACTGCCCATCGATCAGGAAACGAATACCGTGGCGCACTAACCAGGCAAAGGTTACCAGAAAAGGCAGGATCGTTAGCAGCCACAACAGCCGTCGGCGCATGTTGATTAACCCTGGATAAATCTGCTGGATACGTAGCACAGCCCACCGCGCAACCTGCCACCAGGCAATGCCCACCGTAAGCGCGATGGTATCGTTATACAGAAGTGTTTTTAAAGGAAGTTTGGCGTACCAGTCGAGCCGAAAGAACAAAGCCACGAACGCATACAGCCCGATGGGTCCGAACCAACGAAGATAAGTGTCGTTGAATGGTTTCATGAACGAATCGTTACGTCGTGGTAATTAGGTAACAGCGGCAGACTGACGATGAATTCACCTTCTTTTTCCTGAATGGACAGATTATCGTTACCCAGCAGCTGGTATTTGGTGGCAATGTTCGCCAGGCCAACCCGATTTGACAAGACAGGCGTATTCTTTCGCTGGAGATTGTTACGAACGATCAGTGATTGAGCTTGTCCTTCAATAAAAATGCGTAAGGGTTGTTCCGGCAACATGACATTATGCTTAACCGCATTTTCGAGAAGAAGCTGTAAGGTAAGGGTGGGCAACCGGAGTTCCATCTGTTCTTCGTCCACCGCAATCTGTAAGTGAAGTCCTTTGCCGTAGCGAGTCTTCAGTAAATGAAAATAGGACTGAATAAACTTCAATTCCTCACGTAGCGTCACAAGTCCGCTATCATTAGCTCGCAACAGATAGCGATAAACACTACTGATTTCGTCCACTACTTTCTCGGCCTGCTCCGGATTTTCGTAAATCAGCGACGACAGCGAGTTCAGGCTATTGAACAGAAAATGGGGGTTGATCTGGCTTTTGAGAGTGTCGAGCTGATACTGCAACTGATCTTTTTTGAGTCGCTGATTCAGGTTATACGTCTGTTGCCAGGCCCGCATAACGTAGCTGCCTTCGTAAAGAACAAAATAAACAATGTGAAAAAAAATCTGGATACCCAGGGCATATGTGTAAGCTGGCAAATCAACCCAAAATTCTGGCTCCCCATTAAAAACCATATGGGCCAGTCTGCGAATGATCCAGCCAATATTGATCAATACAGGCAAAAGTACGACCATCCATAGCAGACGACGTCGGGTATTCGCTAAACCAGGATACCGTTTCTGAAGAGATCGTACTACCCACCGAGCCAGGTTCCAGCAAAAATAGCCTGCGCTGATGGCAATTAAATTGCTACGTATCAGCTCCCCCGTTGACATTTCGAAGTACCAGTTCAGCCGAAAAAAGAGCACTCCAATCATAAACAGGATGAGAGGGCCGAATATTCGTAGCTGTCTGTCGTTGAAGGTGTTCAAGCTCGATGTGGGTTAATGTAAGCTGAGTAAAGATAGCATATTGCGATAGCATGTATCCGTTGTCAGGTCACTCAGCCAGAAAACTTACTCATCGGCGGGCCAGGTCGCAAACTGCTGGAGTCAAGACAAAGAGAATAATGTTGTGGCTGAAAAAATAACATAAAATACACTGTCGTCGTTACGTTCATGGGAAGCATTTGTTGAGCGAATCCATTGATTCGTAGACTTTTAGAGAGTTGTAAAATCAGTCTTTGGACTACGTAATCCGAAGTTAGAAGACAACTAATTCATCAGATTTATGAAATCAGGATTAGGAATCATGCTACTTATTTGTTGGCTGGGGGTAAATTCAGCAAAAAGCCAGTCGATACCCGTCGTTAAGTTTGATCAGTTGCAGCAGTTGATTACTAAGCCTAACGATACGTTGTATGTGGTCAATTTCTGGGCTACCTGGTGTGCGCCCTGTGTGAAAGAATTGCCTCTATTTGATGCGCTTAAACGGACCTACGCAACGAAGAAAGTAAAGGTGATGCTCGTCAGTATGGATACGAAAAAGACGCTGACTACGAAAGTTGTGCCCTTCGTTCGTAATCGGAAGATAAAATCGACTGTGCTGTTGCTGGATGAAACGGACCTGAATACGTGGGTTGACAAACTAGTGCCGGAGTGGTCTGGCGCTTTGCCAATGACTGTGCTTCTGAATAAGAAACAAAACATCCGTCGATTTGTCGGAAAACCCGTAGAAGACGGCGAACTCGAATCAATTATCAATCAATACAAACTATAATCATCATGAAAAAGACCGTTTTTTTATCAGTGATTGCCCTGCTGGTGGCAATAGGGTTGATGAGTTCCCGGAATGTATCCGATGGATACAAAGTTGGCGACACGGTTCAGGATTTCAAGCTGAAGAATGTCGATGGCCAAACGATTTCATTAGCCGACAAGAAAGATGTAAAAGGATATATTATTGCTTTTACGTGTAATACCTGCCCAGTAGCTAAAGCCTACGAAAGCCGAATTATTGCCTTAAATGAGCGATTTGCGCCCAAAGGTTATCCTGTTGTAGCAATTCAGTCAAACGATGCACAGCGGTCGCCCGGCGATTCGTATGAGGCTATGCAGCAACGCGCCAGAAACAGCAAGTATCCGTTCCCCTATCTCTACGATCAGAATCAAACAGTGGCTCGTACGTTTGGAGCAACGAATACACCCCATATGTTCGTTGTTCAACGCGATGGCAGCCAGTACAAAGTCGCTTACATAGGTGCAATCGATAACAACCAGGGCGACCCGGCTTCAGCAGATAAGAAATTTGTTGAAAACGCTGTCAATGAATTACTGGCTGGTAAGCCTGTAACAACATCGTCGGCGCGGGCAGTTGGTTGCGGAATTAAGTGGAAAAGCGTTTAGATTCTGAGCCCCGAAAAAGAATTTAGAGGCTCAGAAGTTCATTTCACTACGTTACTCTTTCCAAATTTCGTCCCGAAGAAATCGTCTTTATTCCAGGCAGGACGTTGATCGCTTTGGGCGGTTAAGTAGCCAATCAGAAACTGCAGCTGAGCGTGTTTAGCGGCTGCATTGAAATCGAACGGCTGATTCATATCATCCTGTGGCGAGTGATAAATCGTGGCTCGCCAGTTGAGATTTAGTTTCGTACCATCCAGGTTAGGGTTGCCCGTATCGGAACCACTTTTGATGAAAAGCGCCGGAATACCTTGCCGGACGAAGCTAAAATGATCGCTCCGCATAAACACCGTCTGTTCAGGAATTGGATCGGGACTAATTTTAACTCCTAAAAAACTGGCGGCCTGACGTACTTCCTGATTCAAGCTAGAATGTTCGGCCCCGTAAGGCACAATATCGAGCAGCGGATGAAAAAAGAAGGGCATGTCCAGCGCCAGGTTAGCGACAATTTTCTCTTTCGGAACAGTCGGGTTGCTGGCAAAATAATCAGAGCCCAATAGCCCCATTTCCTCGCCCGTTACGCCCACAAACAGAACGGAGCGCTTAGGTGCTTTAGGCAAACCGGCGAACAGGCGCGCCATTTCCAGATTAATTGCTACGCCCGACGCATTATCGTGCGCCCCGTTGTAAATCGAATCACCCTTTACGGGTCGGCCGACGCCCAGGTGATCGATGTGTGCAGCATAAACAATATACTCATCTTTCAGAATGGGATCTGAGCCGGGTAATACGGCTACTACGTTATAGCCGGGCACATCTTCCACTACGTCGGTTTGGGTTTGCATACGTACGGATACGTTCAGAGGAAAGGCTTGCGGACGATTTTTCTGCGCGCTGGTAAGGGCGTCTTTAAATGACGTAGCGGCATTGGCAAAAAGCAGTCGGGCGGCTGAATCGCTGAGTGAGGCTGATCCTTTTATGTCAGGATACGTACGTTGCGGTTTTCCTGATTTATCCAGCCAACGATACACGCCCTGCCGTGCACGCGGAGCCGCCGTTTCGATACGATTCCGAAGATCAGTTGGCAAGCTAAATGCTAACGTACCAACGGCGCCATGCGCTACCGCATTTTCGGCTTTTGACGACGAATAGTAAGCGCGTTGATTAGAAGGAAAACTATTGGGGGCACCGTTTACATAAGCGACAATTTTACCTTTTACATCAATACCGGAATAATCGTCATATCCCAGCTCGGGGGCCGTTACGCCATACCCGACGAAAATAACGGGCGCCGTTACGTCGCTGCTGGTATGATCAGGGGTTGGATTGAGAATGAACTGTTTACCATACGATAAGGGTTGCTCGCGACCATTGGTTAATAAAGTCAGTGAACTTCCTCCTTCCCGCACTTGCCATCGGCGGAGCGGAACGTCCTGCCGATACGTGTTACTTTCGCCTGCTGGCTTTAAACCCAACGCTTTTAGCTGGTTCACTACGTAGTCGGCTGCCATATCGAACCCCTTGGTACCGGGCTTTCTTCCTCTCAATGAATCGTTCGATAAAATGCGCATGTGGTTGCGAATAGCGTCAGGACGAGCCGTTTTAGCAACGCGTTGAACATCGACGGGAATTGCATCCGATTGGGCATGAAGTTCGCCTATACCGAGTGAACAGATAAATAGCGAGAATAGAAAAGATGTTGAATAGCGCATAAGGTTGTACAGGAGATCCATTAAACGTAAGCTAAGATAATCTGCAATTTTAGTAGGTCAACAACAAATGGCTGATTTAACTGCGATGCTCAAATAAAGTATTTGCGATTTACTGACATTAAGCGAGGTCTATTTTCCGAAATCGTTTATTACATATAATAGCTAGGGGATGCCTATAAAGCGAAAGGAGATACGACAATGGCGATTCGGAATTACAGGAAAGCACTAACGCTGAAAGCAACGGGCTAGCAACGCCATTCAGAAACTGGCCACCTCATTTAATAAACAGAAATAAGCTTTATTGCAACGTAACAAATAGACCGTAAAATTATAACCCATGCATCCGCATGTCTGCCAGAGGCTATATTCGCCGACGATTAAAGCAGACTTGGTGCTTAATACTATTTGACAGAAATGACGAAAATTCCCATACTTATTGACTGCGATCCTGGCCACGATGATGCCGTCATGCTGATGCTGGCAGTTGGCAGCGGTCTGTTTGATATCAAAGCGATCACTACGTCGGCCGGGAATCAGACACAGGAAAAAACGCTGAAAAACGCGCTAAAAATCAGAGACTTATTAAAAGCCGACATACCAATCTATAGAGGCTGCGAAAAACCACTTTTCCGTCAGCTAATCATTGCCGACCACGTACACGGCGAGATGGGGCTGGATGGACCGGCATTGCCTGAACCCGAGCTTGCCTACGAAGCGACCCCCGTCGTTGAAGCAATGGCCAGGATTCTGATCGATAGTCCTGAGAAAATTACCCTTGTACCAACTGGTCCGTTGACCAACATTGCTACGTTATTACTGGCTTTTCCAGAGGTAAAGTCAAAAATTGAACGAATTTCGCTGATGGGCGGGGGGGCTTTTCGGGGAAATATTACCCCGACTGCCGAATTCAATATCTACGTCGATCCGGAAGCGGCTGCGGTTGTCTTCAGATCAGGGGTACCGATTACGATGTGTGGGCTCGACGTAACGCATAAGGCGCTGGTTTTTCAGGAGGATATTGATCGATTCCGGGCCATCGGCAACCAGACGGGTACGGTTATTGCCGAACTAATGGATTTCTTCTCGATTTATTACCGTCGGGAGCGGCCCGAACTGGATGGTGGTGCTGCTTTGCACGACCCTTGCGCCATCGCCTGGCTGATCGACCCAACGATGTTTACGTCAAAACCCTGCTACGTTGATGTGGAGTTAACAGGAACGTTAACGCTTGGCACGACGGTAGTCGACTTTTTCGATGTATTAAAGAAAACCCCGAACGCCGAACTCGTTTACGATATCGACCGCGAGCGGTATATCCAGCTGATTTATGAATCAGTTCGGGGGCTGCCCTAGAACCAGGGGCGTCTGACTTTGAACGATCGTTTGAGGCCGCTAATTAGCAGGAACGCGCCGATTACGCCGAAAATGATCGCCAGGATAGTAATGTGCAGAATGGCGAACAACACGGCTACCACAAGCACAATAACCGATGCTTTGAGCTTCCAGCTGGCGCGCAAGCTGG
>NZ_JBMDWV010000162.1:0-18506 GCF_048594605.1 Spirosoma sp. | reverse complement strand
ATGATCAATCTTAACGATCGGTGTTCCAGCGTTTAATAGCCAGGATTCTGCTTAACGGCGGTAGGATTCAGGTCTACTTCGTTTTGCGGAATTGGGAAAATCAGCTCAAAATCATCCACTTTGAACGAGAGATTCAAACTAGCATAATGGGCGTTCATAACCGTCTGTACCCGACCCGTTCGGACCAGATCGAACCAGCGATGACCTTCGTATAGAAACTCGACCTGCCGTTCTCGTTCAATTGCAAGCCGTAAATCTGCCTGGTTCAAACCCGTCAAATCCGTCAGTTTGGCCCGTTGACGTACCTGATTGATAAATGGCAGCGCTTCTGCGGGTTTGTTCTGTTCGGTCAGCACTTCAGCATACATCAGCAACGCATCGGCGTACCGTAGCGGAATAAACGTAACGCTCCCATCCGAAAGGTCGATGGCTCTGAAATCGACAAATTTCAGGCCGTAGCGACTGTACGATTTTCGGCCGCCAATCAACGTAACGGAATCATTTACCGAAACGGCTTTGCGGGCGTCAGTCGCCGTGTACGAACGAATCATATCCAGTGTTGGCGTGATACGTCCCGACCCTTGCAGATTATTCGTAAAAATGGCCATACTCGTAATGGCTGGCGTAAAAATGGCCGAATAGTTGTTGCCCATGCTACGTCCTGCTACGTACTGAATCTCGAAAATCGATTCGGCGAGGTTGTTATTTCCATTTGTAAACAAGGTCTGGTAGTTCGGCACTAGCGAATACGATTTGGCGTCGATCACCTCTTTCAGCTTCGTCGCGGCCAGGTCGTAATTTTTCTGGGTCAGATGGACTTTTCCAAGCAGCGTTTTTACCGTCGTCAGCGACGCGCGGGTTTTGTCGGTGTTCAACGTAGCAGGCAGTAAGGTTTCCGCTTCAGCCAGATCGGCCAGAATCACTTTGTAAACTTCCGTACTGGGTTTCAACGATAAATCCGCGCTGGAAACCTGCGCCGGACTGCTGAACGTCTGGTTGATGATCGGTACGTTGCCGTACAGCCGAACCAGATAAAAATAAGCATAAGCCCGTAGGAATTTCGCTTCGCCTTTAATGCGGTTTTTAGTCGTCTGGTCAAAATTAACGGCATCAATCCGATTCAGAATGGCGTTGCTACGCGAAATGGTATAGAGGCACGTATTCCAGACACTCTGTACGAACGCGTTTGTCGACGTAACAGCGTTCTGGTCCATCTGCATCTCGTCCGTCGAGGGTGACGACCATTGAATCTCGGTATTATCGGTCGTGAGTTCGGTCATGTACAGTACGGCACTCGTACTGAACAGGCCCCGGAACGTACCATACACCCCCGTTAGTGCGGTTTCAAAATCGTTCTGGCTTTCGTAAAACGTTTGGTCACTGATCTGATATTCGGGCGTTAAGGCCAGAAAATCTTTGCAGGAAAACGTTGTTGCAGCCAGTAGCAGGAAGAGTATTAATTTCTTTTTCATGACAATAATAGGTTAATCGTCAGGATGTTATAAAGTTATGCGCAGCCCGAGCGTATAGGTGCGTGGGTTCGGATACGCGAAAAAGTCGATGCCGCTACGTGCTACGTTGTCGCCGGTTGTGCTGCCTTCAGGATCGTAGCCGGGGTATTTCGTAAACGTGTACAGATTTGTTACATCGGCATATACCGAAAGCGCCTGGAGTCTCAGTTTGCTCGTCAATGGCTGCGGGAAAGCATACGACAGATTGACGTTACGTATCCGAACGAATGAGCCATCGAACAGATATTTGGTCGTTACTGAGCTGAATCCGAAGGCGTAATCGTTACGTATTGCCCGTGAATACAAACCCGCTCCCGGATTATCCAGCGACCGCCAACGATCAGCCATTGTTGATAATTGATTCTGAACACCGGCTCCGTTCAGCGACACTTCGCCCCCCTGAAAATAAATTTCGTTCCCCTGCGAACCGTTCAGACTGATGTTCAGGCTCAGGTTTTTGTAGGAGAAGCGGTTGCCCAAACCCCAGGTAAAATCGGGCCAGGGACTTCCTACGATGGTCCGGTCGGCGGCAGTGATGGTGCCATCGCCGTTTGCATCCTGATAGCGATAATCGCCGGGCTGCACGCGTGGGTGCTGTTTGGGACTACTGTTAACCTCTTCCTGCGACTGGAAAACGCCCAGAATATTCAGCAGACGGAAACTGGAAATAGGCTGTCCAACCTGCGCCACCTGAAAATCAGACGTTTGAATGCGCGACGATTCAGAGTTGAGCGCCAGCACTTTATTCCGGTTCCAGCTAATGTTGAAGTCCGTGCTCCACTGAAACGGCCCTTTGGCAATATTCTGCGAATTGATGGTCAGCTCAAGCCCTTTATTTTCGACTTCACCAATATTCTGAACGGAGCTGGCAAAACCCGATGCCGCCGGGAGAATAACGTTCAGCAGCAGGTTCTTTTTGTAGGTACGATAGGCATCAAACACAAACGACAGGCGGTTCTGGAACAGCGACAGATCGAGGCCCAGGTTGGTTTGCACCGATTGTTCCCAGGTCAGTACGTCGTTAGCCAGACTCGATGGTACTACGCCCGACACTGCCTGTCCGCCCTGCACGTTACGTAGTATTCCCAGCAATCCCTGACTGGCGTAGTTGGGTATCAGGTTGTTTCCGGCAATACCGTAACTGGCCCGAATTTTCATGTCGCTGATGAACGTAGCGGGTTTCATAAACGACTCATCCGACAACCGATACGCGACTGAAAACGAAGGGAACGTACCCCAGCGATTCTGCGCGCCGAACCGGGAACTACCATCGGCCCGAACCGTAGCGGTAAACAAATATTTGCCTGCCAGCGTGTAATTGACCCGCGCCAGCCACGACATCATCGACCATTCACTTTTGTAGTTGGTGCCCGACGTAACGGCGCCAGCCGCCAGATACGGTACGTCGTCGGTGGGGAAGTCGGTGGCTCCGGCCTGCAGAATCTCGTCGGTATTTTTCTGAACCGTAAAACCGACCAACGCGTCCAGATCGTGTAACGTACCGTATTTGTGTCGATAATTTAACGTGTTCTCATTCAGCCAGTTCAGGCTTTTGATTTCCGTTACGCCCGCTGTTGCCGCGCCTGTCCGGCTGGTCGCTAACCCAACTTTTGAGGACTTCCACAGACGAGTAATGTTGTTCGAATAATTGACACCAACTGACGTTTTGAACAGCAATCCCGGCGCAAATTCGTACTGCAGGTAATTGTTTGTAAATACGTTGGTGTTGTTCCGTTTATCTGAAAACTCAGCGGCAATAACCACCGGATTTTCAACCGGAATACCCGTTGGGCTGGAAAACTCCGAATACGGTGTTCCGTCGGGGTTATAGACCGGGATCGTAGGATCGCTGGCCAGTGCCGCCGAAATCAGTCCCCGGAATTGCAGGTGACCTTCCGCACGGGCAAAATCGCCGTAGGAATGGGCACCCGAAAACGAAGCACCGAGTTTCAGCCGCTCGGTCAGCTGCGCGTCGATATTGGTACGTAGCGTGAATTTTTTGAAGTCCGAACCAATGATAATTCCTTTCTGATCGAAGAAACCACCCGATACGTAGTAACCCACATCCTTGCTGGTTCCGGCTGCCGATAGCTGATAATTCTGCACCAATCCCTGCCGAAAAATAACGTCCTGCCAGTCGGTGCCGTAGCCTTCATTGGCAAACTGACTCAGGTTCCGAAATTCTGGTTTGACCTGCGTAGCGGTGCTACGTACATTGTTCGGATCGGTAGCTTTACCGCCCGCGAAAACCCAGGCATTGTCGCGGCCTTCGGCAACGTATTCGGCGTATTGTCGGGGAGTCAGTAAGTTGACTTTTTTCGCCAGTTCCTGAATACCGGTCGAATGTTCGAAACTGATGGTTGGCTTTCCCTGCCTGCCGCGTTTTGTGGTGATAATGACCACGCCATTTGCGCCACGAGATCCGTAAATCGCCGTTGCTGACGCATCTTTCAGCACCTGAATCGACTCAATATCAGCCGGATTAATCGTACTCAGTGGATTGATCCGGTTCGTGCTGCTACTGTTGGCAATGCCACTAGCCGAATACGAATTGGAGGCAAACGTCGACAGATCGGAGCCGCCACCGCCTGTGCCGATTGCGTAGCCATCCACTACGTAGAGCGGAGAATTACCGCCCGTAATGGAGCTGATTCCGCGAATCACTACGTTGACGTTGCCACCGGGAGCACCCGACGTTTGGGAAATTTGCACGCCCGCCACTTTCCCCTGCATCATCTGATCAACACTCGTTGCCGACGGAACCGGCACCAGATCTTTACTGGTCAGATTAACAATCGATCCGGTCAGGTCTTTCTTTCGCTGCGTACCGTAGCCAATAACCACTACGTCCTGCAACTGCTGCTGATCGGTTTTCAGCGCTACGTTGATTGTTGTTTTGTTGCCAACCGGAATTTCCTGGGGCGCGTACCCAATAAAACTCACGACCAACGTAGCATTGGATGTCACATTCAGCCGAAAGCTCCCATTTACATCCGATGTTGTGCCGTTTGTTGTGCCTTTTTCGGTTACAGTAGCGCCAACCAATGCTTCGCCATCGTCGGCAGCCGTTATTTTACCGCTCACCACCTGTCTGGATGACTGGGCAAACGTAGCGGTCACTAACACGCTCAACATACTACCAATCACCAGCAAACGCAGGTGATGAAATAAAAAATGGTTCATAGTTAAAGAATTAAGAGGTTTTGGGAGTGATGAGTGATAAGCGATGAACGATGGTGCGTCAGCTACTCATCATTCATCGCTTATCACTTATCACTCGTAATAATGATTGATTCGACTTTGAGATAATCGGCTATTTTCTGGATGGTAGCGGCATGATGGCCTACGCCCAGCGCAAAATGGTGCGTTGGGCCTGCATACATCCAACGCTTCAGGAACGTGCGTACATCAGGTTTGAAAAAGCCGCGCGTATTGGTGTTGCCCGTTGGCGGAATGGGGCCCGCAATTGATTCGCCTTCGGCAATGACAAATTTCATTTTCCCGTCGAAGGTTGAGCTGATACTCAGCATCGTAATGGGCCCTTCCTTGATTTTGAACTCAACACCCGCCCCAAAGCCGGGTTTGCCGTGGTATTTTTTCAGACTACGTAGCACGGGTTGCCCTTCGGCAATGGCGATGTTATGCGGTCCATCGTGCCCGACGAGCACAAAATCTTCTTTGAAATCAACCGGGTGAAACTCCGCGAAACTACCGCCAATGCCCAGCCGTTCCATAATCAGCATAGCAATACACGTCTTCAGATCAGACTCTCCACACATCGGAAAACCAGCGCCCTGAAGCAGCGAATTTCCGACGATCAGATTCGACATCACTACGCGCGTATCGCTATCGTCCGGCCCATCGTAGTAATACGCTAAACCATCCAGCTTTTTAGCTTTAATAAACCGTTCCAGCGCCACCGTCGCCTGAGCCGCAATATGTAAATCGGAATCCCGCAACTTCTCGGAAATAGGGTCAGAAACCGGGTCGGGCGTATCGAAAAAGTCTAGAATTCGTTCTTTAACCGCATCGATTTCATCAGGAGTAGCCTGCTGATACTGCGTAACAATTTCGTGCGCTTCACACTGAACGATGTGTGCCCCAAAATGCGCCGTGAGCATCGTTGAGTCGGAGTGCATGTCGAGCATGGCTTCGATAGGGTGCCCAATATGCCCGATTCGGGACGTTTTCAGATCGTGTAGGACAGCCGCAATCCGGCAGTATTCTTCAATTTCAGCGTCGGCAGCCGGGTCGTCGTGCAGCGTGCCAATAATCATCTGAGGCACTTTCTTTCCCATCCGAACCGCTACGCCTGCAAATTCGGGCAATGAACAGATATCGTCGTTATACAACTGCATGTACGTCGACGCGCGGCTGTAATCCATCGCTTTATCTGGCTGAAGCGCAACCAGCACAATCGGTACATCAAGGCTTTTAATAATAACTCCGAACGTACTCGACGTAGCGTAGGTGAGCATATCGCAGAAAATCAGGTCCAGGTTAGCCGCATTGAGCTTCGGCACCATTTCGTACGCTTTCACTACGTCGTCGACCAAGCCAAAATCAACAATATCGACCGCATCAAGATTTTCGAGTTTCTGAATAAAAACGGCCTGTTTTGCCATCATATCGTCCAGTAACCCCTCAAATTGCCCCCAGTACTTAAAATAACCAACGCCAAATACACCGATGCGCGGGCGTGTTTTTTTTCGCATCTCCATGCCCGCCGGATGAATTGCTACGTTAGGCTGTACGTTGTTTTCCATAGTTTACGGTTATAGTCTTTATAATTTCAGTTAGTGCACTAAGTTAATTTTGACATAAAAAAATGGAACACAGATTATTATGATCAACCCTATACAATCATGATAATCCGTGTTCTATCTCATCATTTACTGGCTCAGCTTTTTGGCTCAGAGACAAAGGTTTGATTCTGGGAATCAGTAAAATAAGAATTAAAAAAGCGAGTGGATACAACAAGCCCGACGCGATCCAGAGTGGCCGGTACGAGTATTGTTCAATCACAACCCCCATCAACGGATTGAGCAACAGGCCCGATACAGCGCCCGCCGTTCCCGATAACCCGACTACAGTCGACGTCGCTTTCTGGCCGAACATATCCGATATGGACGTAATGTAATTGGTTATCCAGAAACCGTGGGCGAACATAAACACCGCCATCAGCCCAACCGCTACGTTCACAGACGGCACCCATTCAATGGCCGGTGCCGCTAACGTAAGCACAGCCGCAATGCCCATCACTGTTTTGCGCGCTTTATTGACGGAATAATTGCGGGCGATCAATTGACCCGAAAACCAGCCTCCCACTACGTTGGCAATTCCCAGCGCCAGAAACGGTATCCAGAACAGCTGACCGATGGCCTCAAACGATACGTTACGTACTGAACTCAGGTACTTCGGAATCCAGAACATCATGAAATAAAAGACCGGATCAAGGAGAAATCGAATGATAATGAAAACCCACGTAGCACGCTGTTTAAGGAGAACCAGAAACGGAATGGTTTCTTTTTTTGCCGTTTCCGCAACGAATAGATTCTCTTTTTTCCAGGGAGTCAGTAGCCAGATAATCACCCACGCAATACCGATCAATCCCGGAATAAGAAACCCGCCCCTCCAGCCGTAATTGGCCGATAACCAGATCGTTAACGGTGGAGCAACGACGGCACCAATTGCTGATCCTCCGATGGCAATGCCGTTGGCCAGTGCCCGCTCTTCCTTATCGAACCAGCGGTATACCGTCCAGGCAGCACCCGGAAAGCAGCCTCCTTCGCCAACACCCAGCAAAAAGCGGAAGGTGAGTAGTTGCGAAAAGCTGGTCATAACGGCGTGTAAGCTATTGGCTATTGACCACAAACCTACCGATAGCGCCAAGCCGATTTTGCCGCCAACCCGATCAATCAGCCAGCCTCCGAGCGTGAACATAATGGCATAACTGATCAGGAAACTGGTGTTAATCAGGCCATACTGAACATCGGAGATGTTGAACTCCTGCTGAATCTTGATGATGGCAATTGACAGAACCTGCCGATCCAGAAAACTCAGACCAGTAGCAATAAAAAGGAGGAATACGATCAGCCAGCGCAGGTTTTGTTGCATACAACTTAACGCACTAAGTGTGATGACGCAAAGATATAAGTAAGCAGAGGTAAAAATCAAGCATCATGGTATTATATTTTAATCAAATAGAACAAATTCAACAGAAGAACAAGGCAATTCTTTTTACTATTCTACTGTGTCTTTATGCTTTGTGGATCGTAAATACGTTACAAACTCTTTGGATTCCTGCTTATCTTACGCACCTAAACCGACTAATACTGCTTATGAAAGCTCTTCCGACTTTGTGCATTTTACAGGGATTACTTACAGGCGCTTTCGCCCAGACGCCTGTGATACCGTCATCCGAAGTTCAGATTAAAACGGCTGTACTGGCTGCTCCGGCCGACAAACGGGATGGCGCTACGGTGTACGGTTACACGACTAAGAATGAATTTGTGGTGCTGCGGAAAGGCACCAACGAAATGGTGTGCCTTGCCGACGACCCGACTCAGAAGGGCTTGAGCGTATCCTGCTATCACAAAGATCTGGACCCATTTATGGAAAGGGGGCGGGTGCTGAAAAAGGAAGGGAAGAAGCCGGGTGAAGTCCTGGCCGTACGCGAGCAGGAAGTAAAAGCCAAAAAACTCAACATGCCCGAACATCCGACTACCTTGTTTTCCTACACGGCTAAAGATGAGGATTATACACCGGCAACGGGCGAGGTGAAAAATGGGTATCTACGCTACGTTGTTTACATTCCGTACGCAACGGCCGAAAGTACAGGTTTGCCGCTGAAGCCCGAAGCGCCCGGTATGCCCTGGATTATGGACCCCGGTACGCACCGTGCCCACATCATGATCAACCCACCTACACCGACGACGGCGTCGCATTAATTGATCTGGGTATGGAATACGCTAAATAACTGGCTGGAAGCAGGTCAGCTAATAGGTTGTACTTTTGAAATAAACTCGTCCCATTCACGAATGAGTCAACTTTTATTGGTATTAACGAAAGGCGTAACGAACCAGTTAATACGACTTCTCATAGTAACCGCTGTTCATTGCTTATTTAACTCTTACCAAACGCATGCGCAATCGACTCAATCGCTTCGCGTTCCGCCACTGATAGTATCGCTTCGGTTCGTCGATACAGAAGCCGATACAACCGTAGCTAACGCGAAGCTATCGGCCACTGACGAGAAAACAGGGCAGGTGGTGCCAGTTTTGCCAGACAGCGCGGGCTTTAAGCTATCGGCTCAGTCTGGTAGTACGATTATTATACAGGCATCTGCCCCGGATTATTTGCCCGCTACGTCCCGTATCCCTAAACTGTCGATGTCGCAACGCGTGATCATCAAGCTGTTACATAAAAAGCCTAGCGTACTGACCATCAAGGCGTTCGACGTAGACATCAGTCAGCCGCTACCTTCAGCAGTGGCAATTATTACGTCGCAGACTACTGGAAAAACGGAGCGATTTTCCATAAAAAACGGACGATTGCAACGGGCGTTTACCAAGCCCGACAAAATAGACGTTCAGGTTACGGCTCCCGGCTACACAACCGCCCGTCGGCAGTTGAGTATTACGGTACCTGATCTCGGCAATCGGTACGAGTTTGACGCGGAACTGGACAAAATCACGTATAGCCTGACCGTTCGTGCAATCGATAGTCGGACAGGTGAGCCCATACTCGGTGGGCAATTCGCCGTAACAAATCCTGTGGGAGTCGCCACTATTGCGCTTTCGCCAACACCGCGCATTGGCTTTTCCCGTGCCAAACTTCCGGGTCTGGGAACGTATCAGTTGACCGGAAACGCTAATGGCTACGAAAATGTAACACAATCGCTGATAATTGATCAGGAGAAAAACGAAGTAATCGTTCGGTTAACGGCTAAGAATGAAGAGGTTGCGCTGCAGAATGCCAAAAATACAGTGCAGGTTCGGCCCACAACGCTGTCGACCAACGTAGCATCGGTGTCGGCAGTGAGCACAAAAACATTTGGCGTGATTGAGCGAGGAAAGAGCATCCGGCTGAACAAGATTTATTTCGATCAAAGCAGTCCGGTGCTACGTCCTGAATCTTACGCTGAACTTGACCAGCTTTACGCGGTGCTGATGCAGTACCCATCACTACGTATCGAAATACGGGGCTATACAGATAATCAGGGCGATTTTGATCTGAACACGCAACTCGCCCGCGACCGTTGCCGGGCGGTGGTTGACTACCTTTCTAAAAAAGGAATTCGCCGGAATCGATTAAACGCGGTCGGGCGCGGCCCGCTCGATCCGGTAGCGCCCAACAATAACGAAGAAAACCGAAAGAAAAACCGGCGCGTCGAATTTGTGCTGCTTTAAACCCGGCTCTTAGCGTCCCACTACGTATTACGCTTCGGCGGCTACCAATACTCCTGCGGGTTTGGGTGTTTCCCGACGGTAGAACAATCGGTAAATGATTGGGAAAATCAGGAGCGTTAAAACCGTTGCCGTAATCAATCCGCCAATCACGACGATGGCCAGTGGCTTCTGCGTTTCGGAGCCAATTCCGGTCGAAACAGCAGCGGGCAGCAAGCCAATAGCAGCCATGAGCGCAGTCATCACAACAGGACGTATCCGCGACTGAACACCCTCGCGAATGGCATCGTCGAGCGGTAGTTTATCCTGCCTGTTTTTGTTGAAAACAGAGATCAGAATTACGCCGTTCTGCACGCAGATGCCGAATAGTGCAATGAAACCCACGCCCGCCGAAATTCCGAAATTCATGCCCGTTACGTGCAGCGCCAGAATTCCGCCGATGAGCGCAAACGGTACGTTCAGCAGCACTAGCCCGGCGTCTTTTGCATTGCCGAACGTAATGAACAGAATCACGAAAATGGCCGCAATGCTGATCGGAACTACCTGCCCCAGCCGACCCGTAGCGCGAACCTGATTCTCAAATTCGCCTACCCATTCAACCGAATAGCCTTTGTCGGGATTGAGCTTTTCGCGCACGCGCTGCTGCGCTTCGGCAATGGTGCTTCCCAGATCGCGGCCACGTACCGAGAACTTGACACCGATGAACCGTTTATTCATATCGCGGTAAATAAACGCCGGTCCGGTCACCTGCTGGATGGTGGCAATTTCTTTCAGCGGTATCTTACCGCCACTCATTGTCGGCACCATCAGCCGCATAATATCGTCTTCGCTCTTACGGTACTCGGGCTGGAAACGCACCCGAATATCGAATTTACGTTCGCCTTCGTACAGGATCGACGCGGTTTTTCCGCCAATGGCCATTTCAATAACCGCCTGTGCATCAGCTGTGGATACGCCGTAGAGCGCCATTTTATGATCGTGAAACAAGACGCTGATTTCGGGCTGACCGACGTTACGGATGATGCCTAAATCCTTAATTCCTTCTACATTTTTGACGGCTTCCATGGCCTGACGCGCGTACTTTTCCAGCTCGTACACATCCGGCCCGAAAATCTTGATACCATTACTGGCTTTGTAACCCGCCACGGCTTCCGCTACGTTGTCGATGATCGGCTGCGAATAATTGTACAGTACACCCGCATAGTTTTTCAGCTTGGCGTCCATTTCGTCAGTTAACTGTTCGGTGCTCATCTTTTTACCAAGCTGACGGGCAGGCCATTCCTCTTTCGGTTTTAAATCGACCTGAAACTGACAAAAATAGAAGCCGTTCGGATCGGTTCCGTCGTTGGAGCGGCCAACCTGCGACAGCACCTGCCGGACTTCGGGAAACGTTTTCAGATCTTCGCGAATAGTTTTCGCCATGTCCACACTTTCGGGCAATGACATGCTCATCGGCAGTTCGGCCGTTACCCAAAGAGCGCCCTCGTTGAGTTGGGGCAGAAACTCCGTACCGAGCAGACTGGCCGAGAAGAACGTAGCACCCATAAATCCAAGCGACGCCACCAGACTTAGTCGACGATTGCGGTAGCACCAGCCGAAACCCGCCATAACGATCCGGTTGAAGAAATTGACGAGCGGATTATTTTTCTCCCGAACGTTCTTCTTCAGCAGCATCGAACAGAGCACGGGCACGAGCGTCAACGTAAACAGCAGGGCGCCAAGCAGCGCAAAGCCGAGTGTCCAGGCCAGGGGCGAGAACATTTTTCCTTCTACTTTCTGGAACGAGAAAATGGGCAGCAACGCCGTGATAATGATCAGTTTGGAAAAGAAAACGGCTTTTCCTAATTCACCACCCGTTTTGCGAATTAGCCCCATTTTCGACATACGATTGAATTTCGCTATGCCGTTTTTGTGCGCCAAATGATCGAGCGTAACGAATATGCCTTCCACCATCACGACAGCTCCGTCGATGATGATCCCGAAGTCAACCGCACCCATCGACAGCAGATTCGCCGACATGCCGCGTAACTTCAGGCACATAAAGGCAAATAGCAGCGCCAGCGGGATAATAATGGAAACGATCACCGTAGTGCGCCAGTCGGCCATGAACAGAAACACGATCACCGTCACCAGAACGATGCCTTCGGTGAGGTTGTGCATAACCGTTTTGGTACAGAATTCGATAAGGTTGTCGCGGTCGTAGAAGGTTACCATCTTCACATCCGACGGCAGGACGCGCGTGTTCAGCTCCTCAATTTTGTCTTTAACCCGCGTCAGAATCTCACTCGGATTTTCGCCCTTCCGCATCACTACGATGCCTTCCACTACGTCGTCGTTTTTGTCCAGACCAACTTGCCCTACGCGCGGCAGGTTCGATTCGGCCACTTCCGCTACGTTCTTGACAAGCACTGGATTCCCGCCCGCTTCTTCGATCAGGATGTTTTCGATATCCTGAATCGACGTCAGCAAACCCAGACCACGCACGACATACGCCTGGCCGTTCCGCTCAATCACGTCGCCCCCGACATTGATGTTGCTACGTGTAACGGCCTGATACACTTCCAGGGGCGTAATGTCGTACTTGGTCAGTTGGGTAGGATTGACGCGCAGTTCGTAAATTTTGTCGCGACCGCCAAACGCGACAATATCGGCTACGCCTGGTACTGCCCGTAACTGCCGGTCGATCAGCCAGTTCTGAAGTGTGAGCAGTTCGCGGCTATCGCGGTTTTTACTTTCAAGCGTATACCGGAAAATCTCGCCTGTGGGTCCGTATGGTGGTTGGATTTCGGGCTCGACACCATCGGGCAGTGATACGTTCCGCAAGAGATTATTGACCTGTTGCCGGGCGAAAAAATCATCGACATCGTCATCAAAAATGATTTTCAGGACCGACAGGCCAAACATGGTCGTCGACCGTACGTTGGTTTTTCGCTGGACCGAGTTCATGGCCACTTCAATCGGCACCGTAACGAAGCGTTCGACTTCTTCGGCCGAGCGGCCGTTCCACTGCGTTACAACAATAATCTGCGTATTCGTTACGTCGGGAAACGCTTCCAGCGGTGTATTCAGATAACTATAGACGCCCGCAATAACCAGAGCCGCCGTCATGAAAAAGACGAAGAAGCGGTTCTTAAGCGAAAAGCCGACGATATTTCGGATGAGTTTGTTCATTAGCAGAGGGGTATGGGCAAGGGGCAGAGGGGTGGAGCAGAGGGAAGAGGGAACAACCTCCTAAACCCTTTAACCCTAAGCCCCGAACCCCATGCCCTATGCTTAATTATTCAGTGCGTTATAAACCAGCAGTTGATTTTTGGAAATGACTTTTTCGCCGGGTTTGATCCCTTGCCGGACGTACGCTACGTTGCCCAGCGATTTCACTACGTCGACCTCGCGCGTTTCGATATCCGCCCGGTTTTTGAAGACCATAACGTAGTGTTTGGAGCGATCAAAAATGACAGAACCGGCGGGGACAGTGGCGAGTTGACCACCATCTTCGTAACGTAACGTAACGGTTGCGTGCATTTCGGGGCGGAGTTTCATGCTCCGATTATTCAGCCGGATTCTGACCGTCATGGCTTTTGTATTTGGATCGAGAACGGTATAAATCTTGTCGACTTTGCCCGCAAAAATTTCGTCGGGATAACTGAGCGTCTGGATGCGGGCCTCCATGCCAACACGTACTCGCCGGATGTCGCTTTCGTTGACGTTGGCCAGTACCCATACTTCGCTGATCTGCCCAATCGTAAACAGATTATCGGCGTTGTCGGAACGGAGCTGCATGTCGCGATTAACGTTTTTCTCGATCACGTAGCCGTCAATCGGTGCTTTCACGGTGTACATAGAGGACTTACCAAGCCCGTAAATCCGAAATACTTCTCTGACGCGCGTAGCTTCGGCCTGCGCTTTCTCCACTTCTTTCTGAGCGGCTACCACTTCGCGCTGTGAGGTGAGTTTGGTTTCGAACAGATCCTGCGCAACCCGTAGATTCTTCTCGGCTACCAGCAAATCCGACTGTGCCTGAATGCTTTGCCGTTCGAGGTCGGCCACTTCGCCTGATCGTATCGAAGCGAGTTTCTGCCCTTTTCGGACATAGTCGCCCAGTTCCGCGTTCACTTCTTCGACGTTTCCACCCACCAGCGGAAACACTTTGATGACCCGGTTTTCGTCGGCCACGACTTTGCCAACCAGCGTCAGCTCGCTACGCACGGGTTGGGTTGTTACGCTGTCGATCCGAATCCGGCGCATCATCGTGTCGGAAAGCATAAACGCTTTGGCTTCTTCGTGCGTGGGTTTAGGCGCACACGATGTGATAATTGTGAGACAACTGAGAACGAAAAGAAGGTCGATTTTCATGGTATTTGTACTACGTCTACTTAAATAGGTCTTCGCCGATGAGGTAATTCAGTTCTTCGTAGGCACTCACACGGTCGGCCTTCAGGCGATTTAATTGGCTAATGCTTTGGTTGTACGCTTCGATGAGATCGACAAATTCCAGCAACGTAATATTTCCCTTCTGAAAACTGATCACTACGCCCCGATTCAACTGATCGAATTGCTCGGTAAACTGCTGTTCGATTGATTGGACGCGGCTTTCCACCTCGCGCACTTTTTGCAGCGACGTAGCGACTTCGTTGCTCACCTGAACGGCCTTTTGCCGCTGTAACTGGCTTTGGTAATTGATCTGGCTACGTGCCGCCCGAATAGCACCCTGATTGCGATTGAAAAGCGGAAGATCGGCAGAGACAGATAGCCCCACGTAGTTCTGGACGTAGCTTCCGGCCTGGTCGTACGTACCGCCCACGCGCAGATCAGGTACGGCCAACGCGCGCTGAAGATTGTAATTCAGCTCGGCCTGTTTCGTCAGCGATTCCGTAGCTTTCAGATCAGGGCGATTCCGTAACGCCATCTGCTGAAGCGTATCTTCCGATTGCGTTGGTAAATGATAGCGGGTCAGCGCTTCGTTGCGAACAATTGGTCGAACAGGCTGATCAACAGACAGTAACGTACGTAGCGCCCGCTGGTCGTCGGCGAGTTGGAACACAATAGCCGTGCGGTCATTGTTGAGTTGAAACAGCAAGGCTTTCAGACGTAGCAGCTCGCGGAGTGATACGTTGTTTCGATTGTACTGAATCTCGTAAGCCGAAACGGTAGTCTGTAACGTAGCAATTTGCTGATCGAAACGGGCCAGGGTTTGCTGCTGAAAATGAACGGAATAGAACCGACTTCGCAGATCGAAGCGCAACCCACGTAGCAAATCCAGCAATTCAAACTGAGTGAGCTGAGCTGCTTCCGAGGCTAAGGCAATCCGTTTGTTCCGTTTACCGGCAGTATAAAGCAATTGCTGAACGGCCACGATTTTCTGACCCCGATTGCCTATATCCAGCACCCGTCGGGCTTCGCTGTTGTAGGCACTGAGTTCAAGACTGATCGTCGGATTATCGTACAGGCTAGCCTGCAAAATCTGCGCCTGGCTGGCATCAATGCGAAAGCGTTCGGCCAGCAAAAGCAGATTATTTTTCACAAATAAACTGTCGGCCTGACGTAGCGTCAGCCGAAGCGAATCTTGATCAGTCGGAGACTGAGCTTGTACGGAATAAGTGGCCAGGAAGAAAAATAACAGAATCGGAAGCGACCGCATGGATATGGTAAAGTACGTCCACAAAGGTCGGTCCGGCAGGTTACAGGCGGCTTAAAGTGAGCTTAGATTTGATTTAGAATAAAATTAGAAAAAACTTAGAATGAGGTGAAAGCCCGAATACTACCTGTGTTTCGTTATTATTTTTTGCCGCTGCCCAGCCACAACAAGCTGTTAATAATGAGTTTGTTCTGGGTTTCGTTGTCAAATGTAAACGATAATTCTTTATTCGTTTTGTTCTCGTAATCGATGTCGTTATGCCCCATATTAAGGTATATCATTTTGTACTTTTTGTTTGTCCAGACAACTGGATAATAGCCGCTGTGCCAAATTTCGTGGGGTTTCGGGCCAGTACCCAGCGGAAAGCTGCCTGGATCAATCGATAGAAGAATATCAATATTCGGATTCGTGCGCAAGTCCTTTTCCCATCGATACCATTCATTTGGTGCCGATTTGAAAGTTTCTGGTAGCTGGTTTGTTGCCGAATGCTTACGGTCTTCTACGCGCAGAATGGCAGAAGTTGGTCGCCACGTATTGCTTTTGTACTGCCCCGACCCTAGAAATTCATTGTGATACCAGTTCCAGTTTTGCGGATAAACCGAAGGTGTCAGGGCAAAGGCTGCGAAGTGGAAGCCCATCCAGGCTCCTCCATTTTTCATATACGTCTGAAAAGCTTCGCGTTGGGCTGTTGTTTCGGGGCGCGTATCCAGAAAAAGTACGACCTGATAGTTCGACAGGAACGTAGCGTTCAGGTTATTCCAGTTTGAGGTGGTATCGTAGGTAAATGGATACGTAGTGGCCATTTTGGGAAACCAGCGATTGGCTTCCTGAACAAAGCTGATGTGCGCTTTATCGTTTTTGGCCGTAAAAAACGCAATTACCTTAAACGCTGGCGACTGGGCATGCAGGTGAGACATGAAACAGAACAGGCCAATCGTCAGAATCTGTAGTTTAGTGAGCGACATACCATTTGCGCCGGGAGTTGTCCCGGCGCGTTAGTTTCTACAAATTATCCTCGATGGTTGCATCCGGCGCGTTGTTCCTGACCGATTCAATGCCATTATCCCGACCGGCTGCGCTTTCGTACATCTGGCTGGTGCCGATAATTTGTCCGTTTGTCGCTTTCAGATTAAAATAGTGTTTGCCATTGACTGACTCTTTTCGATCGAACTTACTATCATCCTGCGCATTGTTTTTCACAGATTCGACCCCGTTCAGGCATCCGGCCTTGCTGGTGTAGCCTTCGCTGGTTAGAATAACCTGCCCATTGCCCGCCTGCAAATTGAAATAGAACTGATCATTGGCCCGTTTGGTGACAACAAATTTTCCCATCGGTAGCTGCGTTTTAAGTTATGAATGGTTTATTGAGTTGTACCGGTAATTACTCCGGAAATAGTACACTCTTTAGTAAAATGCATACTTGCTCAACTCCTACTTAATCGATGGCTCTGTTTGATAGGTAGTTACCGTTGCACAGCGTTTAATGTTTGATAAAACAGCCTTATACATGCGGTAGCGAAACCGTGAACGTACTGCCTTCACCCACCCTACTATCTACTGTTAGTGTACCCCGATGTAGTTCCATCAGCTTGGCCGAAATTGACAGCCCAATGCCGAAACCTTCGTAGCCGAGCGCGTTTTGGGCACGATAGAAAGGTTCGAAAATGTGCTGACGATCGATCTCCGACATGCCAATGCCTCGGTCCTGAATGGTAATTTGGCAGGAGTGAGCATTGGTGCCAATACGTACCAGTGCCGTGTGGTCGGATGAGTATTTGCAGGCGTTGTCAAATAAGTTGAGAAGCACCTGTTTAAGTAAACTTTCACTACCCTCAACCAGGGTTTCGGTTTCCGTTTCGGGAATATTTTCAAAATCAACTTCGACCCGGTACCCAGGTTTTGCGTCGATCAGCTCGTCTTTTACCTCAAAAATAATGTCATCAATGCGTACGGGCTGAAACGGCACCTGATTGCTGGATTCCATTGTCCGGGCGAGAAATAAAAGACTGTTTGTCAGGTTGATAAGCCGATCCGTGTCTGACATCAGATTTTTCAGGATTTCTTCATGCTCCTGTATTGTCAGCGGCCGACGTAGCCCTAACTGAATTTCCGATTTAAGCGCTGCCAACGGTGTCCGAAGTTCATGCGATGCATGCGAAACAAAACTTCGTTGCTGATCAAAAGCTTGTTGTAGCCGTTGCAGTACGTTATTGAAATTGATGGCCAGACGCGCAATTTCGTCCTGGCGGTTGCCTTCGTCCAGCCGTTGCTGAAGATTACGGGCGGTAATCGTCGACACCTGCTGATTAATCTGGCTGATGGGACGTAGTGACTGACCAGCGAAGAATATGCCCAGTCCGATGGTAATACTCAAACCCGCTAGTAAACCCCAGCCCAGCGTTAGCCGAAGATTATCCAGCTTACTTTTTCCGAACGTATCGTGCGCCGACGCCAGCACTACCAAATCCTGGCCATTCTGCTGGTATAGTAATCCAATTAGCTCGTTAGATCCGCTGAATGTTTCCACGTCTTTTAGCTGCCGGACCTCATCCAATAGAGCTGTCTGATAATGAATAACCTGATCGTCCACGCTTGCGTAAATCAGTCTGTTTTTTGCGTCGAAAATCAGAACCTTTTCATCAATAAGGGCCGTCAGCGTGTTTCGATCAATGATCTTAAGTAATTCGCGATCAACTTCTTTGACTTCAATAAGGAATCGTACCGTAGTGCGGGCTTTATTCTTCAGCCGATCATAAAATTCCTCCCGCCGATACGTTGCTGACACGAAATAAATCAGGATCGAAAACACGATTAGAATCGATGCAACGATTAGCGAAAACTGAAGAGCAATACGATTGCGAATGGTCATAGGGCATTGGGGTGGGGCCAGGGGGTTGGGGGGGCGGGGGTAAAAAATGAGTATAAATTTAAAAAACACCCCCCCCCCCACCC
>NZ_JBMDWV010000161.1:0-15674 GCF_048594605.1 Spirosoma sp. | reverse complement strand
ACGCAACTGGCCCGCATGGGTTCTATTTTTTTTGGGATTGCGCTCAGCTTACAGGCTCTAACAGGGTACCCCATGCAAACGATTATGCTGATCGTTGGCTCCTGTATCATTATCTATACTGTGCTGGGTGGTATGGAGGCTGTTATCTGGACGGAAGTTGTGCAGGGGGTAATCAAAACGGCGGGTGCCCTGCTCACCCTGTGGCTGGTGGTACGCGGTATGGCGGGCGGCATCGATCAGATTGTCGCTATCGGGCAAGCCGACAATAAGTTTAGCCTGGGCAGCTTTAGCCCCGATTTTACCCAATCGACGTTTTGGGTCGTGTTGCTTTATGGATTCTTTATGAACCTGAATAATTTCGGGATGGACCAGAATTACGTTCAGCGTTACCATACCACGACGTCGACCCGGGAAGCCAGCCGTTCTATCTGGCTGTGTGTTTACTTATACGTACCCGCTTCGCTTCTGTTCTTCATTATTGGCTCCAGCCTGTACGCGTATTACCAGACCAATCCGGAGCTGCTGAACGCCGTGCGTATGCAGGTGGCCGCCGAACGATTACCGGGCGGTAGTCAGGGCGCGATTAGTCAACTGGCCGCTACGTTAGGACCTGCCGATATTGGCGATAAGGTGATGCCGCATTTTATGGTCAACAAAGTACCCGCCGGCTTAGTCGGGCTTATTGTAGCCGCCATTCTATCGGCAGCCATGAGCACCATCAGTTCGGGCATGAATGCGTCGGCCACCGTTTTCTCGGTCGATATCTACCAGCGATACATCAAATCGACCCTATCGGATAAGGAAGCTATGCGAATCTTATACGTCGCCACCACGGTTTTCGGCCTGTTGGGAATGGGTACGGGTATTGCCATGATTGGCATCAAAAGCGTCCTGGATGTCTGGTGGCTATTATCGGGGATTTTCGCGGGCGGTATGCTAGGCTTGTTTTTACTGGGGATGATTTCGAAATCGACACGTAACGCCGAAGCCCTGACGGCTACACTGGTAGGGATTCTGGTCATTATCTGGATGACCTTTTCGGCCCAGCTTCCCGACACCTATGCAGCACTACGTAGTCCGTTTCATCCCAGCATGATTATCGTGATCGGTACGTTAACCATTTTCCTGGTTGGCCTGCTCCTGACGCGCGCCCGTCGGCAACAGCCCGAACCGGCTGATGTTGAAATCCAGACGAAGTAAACCAAAATGATTTGAGCGGAATCAGCACGTATGTCGCCTGAGCGTTACGTCTGCGCCCTATCTTTATGCGCGAAATGGGCTCATTCCATTACCAGAAATACGCTATTTTCGATGAACAATACACAATCTTCGTTGCCGCACGGATTTATTCCCGTCATGCTCACACCTTTTCTCGATTCGGGAGAAATTGATTATCCCGGACTCGCCCAACTGACGGAATTTTACCTGGAATCGGGCTCGGCTGGCCTGTTTGCCAACTGTCTGTCGAGTGAGATGTATGAACTTACTGAAGCTGAACGCCTGAACGTAACAAAGCAGGTCGTCGATCAAGTGGCAGGCCGGGTCCCGGTTGTGGCTACCGGTACGTTTGGGGGACTTATGCTTCAGCAGGCCGACTTTATCAAACGTATTTACGATACGGGGGTTCAGGCTGTTATTGCGACAACCTGTCAAATCGCTTACCCCGAAGATTCCGACGCTGTTTTCCTTGATCACCTCCATCAATTGATGAACCTGACGGATAATATTCCGCTTGGTTTATATGAATGTCCCGTTCCCTACAAGCGACTTATCACCAGCCAGCTTTTAGCGAATATTCTGCCCACAGGACGTATCATCTATCATAAGGATACAAGCCTGGATGCGGAAGAAGTAGCCAAACGATTAGCCGTTGCCGAAGGGTACCAGTTTGGTCTGTACGACGCTTACATGGTGAACGCTGTATCGTCGCTAAAGGCGGGTGCGGCCGGGCTGTCCTGCATTCAAGGCAATTACGTTCCTGAACTGATTGTCTGGCTCTGCGAAAATTTTGACAAGGCCGATCGACAGGCGGACGTTAATCGGGTGCAGCAGTGGCTGGTCGATTCAATGGACCTGTTGCATACAGCTTATCCAACGGCAGCCAAATACGCTCTCCAGAAGCGCGGTTTGCCTATTACGCTCTATACGCGCCGGGCAATCGACCCGCTGACGCCCGCCGTTCAGCAACAATTGGATGCGCTACTCGAAACGGCTGATCAGTTGCAGGACGAAATTGGTATTGAACGGGTGTCGTAGATTTCATTCCGGAAAACCGGCCTGGCCGGCTCATCGGTGCTACGGTTCAGAACCGTAGCACTTTTTTTGTAGACTATCGAGTTTTCACTACGTCTTAGCAACTGTATTCAGCTTCAATGGGATGCATATTCTACTGAATGATTCCGGATTGAATATCCGCCCTCAGTTAACACAACAAAAACGTACTGATTTAGAAATAGAACATTGGTCAATCAAACAAAACACCGCCGGTCAGTAGTTACCTGTTTAAACCAACCATTTTACCCGGATGATTATTGAGCTGTATGAGGCTCCAGTCTCTGATCTGACAGAGACGATTGAGTCGCCCATTTCCAATACGTCAGGTGAGCTACCCGATCAGGAACCCAAACTCGACCTGGGCGATATGCTCGGCAGTTTCGATTCGCAGGAAGAAGCCATTGCTTTTCTTGAAGAACAGGCAAGCCGTCAGAACCAGCAGATTACCGACAGCCAGGTTGTTGCTTTCAATGCGTATACGCACGTAGCAGGTCTCACGGTTACGTTTCAAAACCAGGATCAGTCTACGCAGCAAAAGAACTACTACCTGGTCACTGACGAGGGCTATTAACGATCATTTTCTGGCTACCTGAGCCCGTATTCGGCTCAGAGAAGGGCCTTTAATACCGAGGTAAGATGAAATATGACCAAGGGATACCCGATTGAGAATGTCTGGCTGTTTGGTAACCAAATCAACGTAGCGCTCTTCGGCGGTCTGGGTCAGTAAACTTTCCGAGCGACTTTGATTGAACATAAAATACTGCTCGGCCAGAATTCGCCCGAAGCGTTCCCAACCGTGTGATTGTGCGTAAAGTTGCTGCAGACGATCGTAATCGATAACCAGCAGTTCAGCATCTTCCAGCGCTTCAATCAGATAAGGACAGGTCGTTCTGGTTAACAGACTTTTCAGGGAGGTCAGAAATGCGTGTTCGGTAATGAAATACAGATTGTACTCCTGGTCAGTTTTCGGATCAACGTAGTAAACCCGAAAAAGTCCTTTCAGGATAAACCCGACCTGTCGGCAGACCGAATTCTGGAAATTAAAGAACTCATGTTTTCCGATGGTTCGCAAATACCAGGAATCCCCGGCCAGTTGACAATCGTCTTCAGAAAGTTGAGCAAATTGCTGCAAATGATACTGTAATGTAGGCTGAGCAGACGAAATCATTTTACTACGTATCTAAATTTTTATCCCGTACTCTCGCTTTTTAACATAGGTGAAAAATCGGAGGTACAGGTCTTTTTACCTTTGATCTGTCAAAAACAAATCGCAAACAAAACTAAATTCGTACACTCATGAAAATTTCACGTAATGCATCGGCGCATTGGGCCGGAACGGGCAAAGATGGTAAAGGCACGTTAACAACCGCCAGTACGGTCCTTAACGAGACTCAGTACTCATTTAATACCCGCTTTGCTGATGGCGTAGGCACAAATCCAGAAGAACTGGTAGCAGCTGCTCACGCAGGCTGTTTTGCCATGCAGCTGGCTTTCAATATTCAGCAAGCCGGTTTTGCTGCCGATTCGCTGGACGTAAAATGTACCATTACCCTGGAAGATAGCGGTATCACCAGTTCCAAACTGACCCTTAACGCCAGCGTACCGGGTCTCGACAAAGCGAAGTTCGATGAACTGGTTGATCATGCCGAGCACAACTGCCCTATCTCGAAGCTGTTCAACACCACCATCAGTGTCGACGCTACGTTAGCTTAACAAGCACGTTACTTTTCTGAAAACAGCGGATGAATCCTATTTTTCATCCGCTGTTTTTTTATGCATAAAATCATGCCCTCGGCCAAGCTAAATGCGCTTGGTTATCAGTAGCTTACGACACGATACTGCTTTTAACCGTAAGCCAATACAGCCCATTAATCAAACACTCCCATGACGGCCTCACTACGTATCCTGAATGTATTAGACTGGACCGTATCCACGGTTCGGTTTTTCAAAAGTCATTTACCAGTAATCTTAGGACTAGGACTCGTTGCAGCGTTCGGGCGGGCTGTTCAACTTAACGCATTAGGCCCGATAAGCCCCATTTCGCACACGTTGCTGGAAATCGTAATCGAGGGCGCCCGAATTTTCTTGTTTTTTTATACGCTGGGGCTCACCAAAGCCAAAAACGGTGTAATCAGACTAAGCCGGTTGGTTGTCAGCAAAGAGGGGCGGATGCAAAACTGGCGCGTTGCCATCAGAAAGCTTCGGGACAGATGGCCTGCCCTGCTCGCCAACATGGTGGCGTTTCTGATTATTGCGTTGCTGATCAACCTGTTCATCAATCATATAGCCTACGAAACCTGCCTGCTCATTGCGTTGAAAGCGCGCCAGATTATATCAGCACAGTCATCGGAGTGGGTACTGATTTTGTTTTTCAAAAACCTTTCCGTCATACCGTTTACCCTCATTTTCAACGCACTGTTTTTGCTGTGGCTTGTCAACCGGCTCCCCAGGTCCGTAGCGTTTCATTGATTGGACTATGCTGATAAACCTACTCTGGACAGGCCGGGAATATTATTCGCTGGAACATTGTCAGCTAGCGTCCACAGGCACCGGTTCGCGTATTACGTCCGTTATTATCGGTACGTATGCGCAGCGAATTTATCGGGTTGAGTACGTTATAGAAACCAATCCAGACTGGGTTACGCTACGTTGTGACATAACGGCTCAGCTTGATCACTCACGAAAAGTACTACGTTTCCGAAGCGACGGGCATGGAAATTGGTGGCTCAACGATAAACCTGCCGAACAGTTTCGGGGATGTACGGACGTCGATATACCACTGACGCCGTTTACCAACACCCTCCCCATAAACCGACTTAAGTTGGCCGAACAGGAAAGCCAGCAGATCCAGGTTTTGTACGTCGATCTGTTGGCAGATGATATAAAGTCGGTTCGGCAGAATTACACCCGGCTTTCCAACACCGGGTACAAATACGAAAACGTGCCGAATGATTTTGAGGCAGTCATTACCGTTGATCCGCTTGGGCTTGTCGTCGATTATCCGGAATTATTCTTCCGAACAGCCTCCCAGAATAACAGTGATTACTAAAAGTCTCAGCGTGTAGGCAGCTTAAATTAAACCGGCTCCGCTCAGGATGGCAGCCGCGTCAATTAGGGCGTTTACTTTGTCGGCAATGTCTTTGATAGTTGTGGCAATTTTGGCCAGGTTTTCCGACGTCTGGTTGATTTTATCCGAAAGCTCCTGAAGCTGACCTGCCTGCTGTCGAAGATTGTCGGACTGATTTTGAAGATCCTGCAGAAACAGATCAGCAGCCAGGTTATCCAGCAAGCGAACCCCCTTTCGGATCTGACTCAACTCCTTCGACGAATGCGGTTTCCCGAGCTCATCGGCCAATTCGCGCTTGGCGTCGTTCACTTTCTGAAGCGTAGCTAAAATGGTTGATTCCATCATGGGTGATACGAGCGGTTAGTTGCGAATTTGTTGATACGTACTTTGCAGATCATTGACAGCCTGATAAAGACCAAATAATTCTTTTCCGGCCTGAATCAATTTTTGTTTCTGCTGTAATTGCCTAGCCAGCTCGTTGTGCGCTGACCGTAGTTTCTGCAACGCCAGAATCGACTGACGATTCAGCTTTTTCAGCTGATCGATCTGCTCAACCATCGCCAAAGTTTCAGAACCAAACTGATACCGCTCATAATGTGCCGTGTCGCTCAGTTGCCGGAGCAGATGATTATTGAAGGTCCGCATATCTTTTTCCAGTTCCTGAATATACGTAGTGGTATGCGTACTCATCGTTTCCTCCAGGCTCTGCGTCAGTCTGTTGATCAGCGTATCGCCGGTTTGAACATACTGTTTGAGGGCTGCCGTTTGTTTATAGCCAACGTAGCGTCCTCCCACTTCTTTCACGGCCAGCCCAACCAGCGAGCCGATAAACGGCAAACTTACACTTGGCTTGACGACTGAATTGTAGCGGCTGGTTAATGAGTCGAGCGATGTGCCCAGCGTCAGCGCATTAGCGCCCGCGTTTTTGGCAAAATCCGGCGAGGAGAGTTTTTTCAGCGCCGAGGCATAATCGGTAATGGCCCGGATGCCAATATCGAATCCCTCAATAGCTTCGCTTTCGCGCTTTTTCTGCTGGTACAGGCGATTGATATCCTCAACCGTTAACGGATTTTCCTTGTCTGACGTCTGACTGGCAATCAGCAACCGATCTTTATAGCGCAATCCCATAAAATCAGACAAAACCTTACCCGGGTAATGCGTGTAACTGGTTGTTACGTCGGCATACTGATTAATTGCTTCCACCTGACTTCGTGTCAACGTAGCACAGCCCGATAAGCCAGCCAGGAGAAGAAAAGATATACTTGCCAGATAGCGATTACTCATTGGGCAGTCAGGATCAGTTTGGTCGATAGAAAGGGAAACCGGATAAATCTAGTGCATTCGAACGCTTATAAATACCTCATTTTAGTAAGCGGCTGTCTTGTCTCGTTTGCGGCTGAAGTCTTCTCGATTCCGGACTGAACATACAAAAACTGGCTTATTGGAATCGTTACCAGGACGCTTCTTATAGTACAATTTCAGGGGATGACAATATCCTATAAATTACCGAGAAAATGATATAGACATTGCCCTAATTTTTAGCCTTATTTTGAGCTTGCTATACAATCTGATCATTGGAAGTCATTCGTATTCATTGATTCTGTCTGCAATGAATGATTACGACAATAACAACCAATAACAAAACCTACTTACCCGAACGTTTGACAATGAAAAAACTGGTTCTTCCAATCGCCCTATTAGCTACAATGCTTTTTGCACAGCAAGTTACGTTTGCCCAGTACCCGACCATACCGGCGGACGTGCAGAAAGAAAGCGATGATTTGCTGAAAGAGGCCCGACGTCAGTCGGATATTGCCTGGGAAAAGGCGAAGCCGATTATTGCCAAAGAAGCGAAGGAAGGGAAACCGTATATTCCCTGGGCGGCCCGTCCGGTCGATTTACCCCAGGCCAGCATTCCTGCCTTTCCGGGTGCTGAAGGTGGTGGCGCCTACACATTCGGCGGACGGGGTGGTAAAGTGATGGTCGTGACCAGCCTGGCCGACAGTGGCCCCGGTACGTTGCGGGAAGCTTGCGAACAGGGTGGGGCCCGTACGATTGTTTTCAACGTAGCGGGTATTATTAAATTAAAAACGCCACTGATTATCAGAGCGCCTTATGTTACCATTGCGGGTCAGACAGCACCCGGTGATGGCGTTTGCGTGGCGGGCGAATCAGTCTGGATCAACACCCACGACGTACTGATTCGGTTTATGCGCTTTCGTCGGGGCGAAACCAACGTTGGCCGTCGCGACGATTCCATTGGCGGCAACCCGATCGGCAACATCATGATCGATCACGTATCGGCAAGCTGGGGGCTGGATGAGAATATGTCGATGTACCGACACATGTATAACGACAGCACCGGCAAGACTATTGAGGAAAAGCTTCCGACGGTTAATATTACGATTCAGAATTCGATTTTCTCGGAAGCACTCGATACCTGGAACCATGCTTTTGGCAGTACATTGGGTGGTGAAAATTGTACGTTCATGCGCAACCTCTGGGCTGACAATGCCGGTCGGAATCCGTCGATCGGCTGGAATGGTATTTTCAATTTCGTCAATAACGTCATCTTCAACTGGGTACATCGCTCAGTGGATGGGGGCGACTATACGGCTATGTACAATATTATCAACAACTACTACAAGCCCGGCCCCGAAACCCCGAAGAATTCATCCATCGCTTACCGCCTTTTAAAACCGGAATCGGGACGTAGCAAGTTACCTTACCGGGTCTACGGACGGGCCTATGTCAATGGTAATATTGTGGATGGCAACGAGAAAGTAACGAAAGATAACTGGGATGGTGGCGTACAGGTCGAAGAAATGGCCAATGCGGGTCAATACATGGCAAACATCAAGTGGAATGAGCCGCTGCCGATGCCTAAACTGACCATCGTCCCCACAAAACAGGCATATGAGTATGTACTGGCAAACGCGGGCGCTACGTTGCCCAAACGTGACCCGGTCGATACGCGCGTTGTTGAGCAGGTACGTACCGGAAAAATTGCGTACAAGGAAGGCGTAAAACTGCCCGAAACGCAGTTCAAGCACCGCCGTTTACCCATTGATTCGTACAAAAATGGGATCATCACCGACCCGATTCAAGTGGGTGGTTATCCTGAGTATAAAGGTGCCCCGTACGTTGATTCGGACAAAGACGGCATGCCCGACAGTTGGGAAGCGAAAAATGGCCTGAATCCGAAAGACGCATCGGATGCCAGCCAGGACAAAAACAAGGATGGTTATACGAACATTGAGGATTACCTGAACAGCGTTGTGTCTGTTGCTCAGGTACGTCCCAGAACGTAATCATTTGAAGGTGACCGTGAGTGTCGTGGTGTCGGATTCTCAAACCCGACACATACTATAGTTTGAAATATGTCGGGTTTGAGAACCCGACACCACAGACGTATCTATTTTCCAAACCTGTGCGTAAACCTACTCTTTTTGTTGCACTGCTTTCGTTGCTGTTCACTCTTGATCGAACAGAGTACGCGTATGCACAGAAGAATAAACCGGCTCCACCAAAACCGGTAGCACTGACTTCGGATGGTCATTTAACGTACACGCCTGATGCATTGGGGAACCGTATTCCCGACTTTTCGTATTGCGGCTACAAAGCAGGCGAACAGGCTATTCCGGACGTAGCGATCAAGGTTACTGTACCCATTCGGAAAGGGGATGCCACCCGCCGGATACAGGCCGCTATCGACTACGTAGCGTCATTGCCGCTCGATAAAGATGGATTTCGCGGAGCGGTTTTGCTCGAAAAAGGTACATACGAAGTAGCGGGCAGTTTACGCATCACGGCATCAGGCGTAGTGCTTCGCGGCAGTGGCGCAAACGCGGGCGGTACAACGATTCTGGGAACGGGTTTCAGTCGCGACAACCTGATTACAATTGCCGGTAAAAACGATCGGCAGCTAACCACAACCGTATCGATCTCGGATGGTTACGTACCGGTCAATGCGCAACAAATTCACGTAGCCAAATCGACAGATTTCAAAGTCGGCGACTACGTTCAGATTCGGCGGCCTTCAACAAAAGAATGGATTCAAAAACTAGGGACCGATACGTTTGGTGGCGGACTTTCAGCGCTGGGCTGGAAACCCGGCCAGCGCGACCTTCTCTGGGATCGGCAAGTTAAGGCCGTCAACGGTTCCGAGCTTACGCTTGACGCCCCGCTGACAACCGCCCTGGATTCAACTTACGGTGGCGGTACCGTTACACGTTACGTCTGGTCAGGACGAATCAGCCAGTCAGGTGTAGAAAATCTTCAATTAACATCAACTTACGACAAAACCAACCCGAAGGACGAGGACCATCGCTGGATGGCCATCGTGCTCGAAAACGTACAGGATGCCTGGGTACGACAAGTGGGTTTCCGTCATTTTGCTGGCTCAGCGGTGAACGTTCAGGAAACGGCTAAACGCATAACGATCGAAGATTGCCAGTCATTAATACCCGTTTCCGAAATTGGTGGCGAACGACGTAACACGTTTTTCGTTCGTGGACAACAGGTTCTTTGCCAACGACTCTACGCTGAATCAGGCTATCACGATTTTGCGGTGGGCTTCTGCAGCGCCGGTCCAAACGCGTTTGTGCAATGTGAATCGCACTTGCCGTTCAGTTTCAGCGGCAGTATCGATAGCTGGGCATCAGGGGTGCTTTTCGACGTAGTGAATGTTGACGGCAATGCGCTACGTTTTGCGAACCGCACACAGGATGAACAGGGCGCGGGCTGGAATGCAGCAAATAGTGTATTCTGGCAATGCACTGCTTCTCGCGTCGATTGTTACCAGCCTCCTACGGCACAAAACTGGGCGTTCGGTACATGGGCGCAGTTTTCGGGTGATGGCAATTGGGACATGTCGAACGAGCACATCCGCCCGCGGAGTCTGTACTATGCTCAATTAAAAGACCGTTTGGGCGATAACGTAGCGAGCCGAACAATTCTCTTACCCGTCGATTCGGAAGCGTCGAGCAGCCCGAAAGTAGACGTAGCCGCAGCGCTAACGAAGCAGGCAATCAATCCAGCACCAACGCTGTACAATTTTATCACGACAGCCTCAACCCGTCAGCCTATTCCCACGTCATCAACGGCCAAATCAATTGATGCGATTGGTTTGCCCAAAGAAACCACCTTTTCGAAAGCTGCTCCCATGCAGGTTCTGCACGGAAAACTGGTTCGCGGCAGTACGCTGGTGGTGGGGAGTCGGCAGGAAGTGCCCTGGTGGAATGGCAGCGCCCGGCCCTATGGATTAGCCAATGCCAAACCGCACATTACCCGTTACGTTCCTGGCATGATCGGACGCGGGCTGACGGACAATCTGGACGCGCTGACCGATTCGATGAAGGCCGATAACATCGTGGCTATTGATCACAACTACGGTCTCTGGTACGAACGGCGTCGGGATGATCACGAACGGATTCGACGGATGGATGGCGACGTGTGGGCACCTTTTTACGAACTACCTTTTGCCCGTAGCGGAAAGGAAACGGCCTGGGACGGACTTAGCAAATACGACTTAACGAAGTACAATCACTGGTACTGGAATCGACTGAAACAATACGCTGACCTGGCCGATCAGAAAGGACTAACACTTATTCACGAGAATTACTTCCAGCACAACATCATTGAAGCCGGTGCTCACTACGCCGATTTTCCCTGGCGTCCCGCCAACAACATTAACAACACGGGATTTCCGGAACCTGTACCATACGCAGGTGACAAGCGAATTTTCATGTCCGAGCAGTTTTACGACGTATCGCACCCGGTTCGTCGGGCGCTGCACCGGGCTTATATCCGTCAATGCCTGAATAATTTCGTCGGAAACTCGGGCGTGATTCAGCTTATTAGCGCGGAGTATACCGGTCCGCTCCATTTTGTACAATTCTGGATCGACACAATCAGCGAGTGGGAAAAGGAAACGGGCAAAAACGCAATCGTTGGTCTAAGCACGACAAAAGACGTGCAGGACGCGATTCTGGCCGATACCAAACGGGCGGCTGCTGTTGACCTGATTGACATTCGGTACTGGCATTATCAGGCTAACGGTACAGCCTACGCACCCGCTGGCGGTCAAAATCTGGCTCCTCGCCAGCACGCTCGGCTGGTTGCGCCGAAGAAAACCTCGTTCGAGCAGGTATACCGGGCGGTGCAGGAATACCGACAGAAATTCCCCGAAAAGGCCGTTACGTATGCCGCCGACAATACTAATTCCATGGGCTGGGCAGTGCTGATGGCAGGAGGCTCAATGCCAAACGTATCGCCTGTTACTGACCCGCAGTTTCTGGCTGACGCTACGTTGATGCATCCCCTGGAGCTGACCCAAAAACCAGCCAATCAATGGGCATTGGGTGACGAAAAAACAGGGTATATTCTCTACAACGAATCAACCAATGCAGTCGAACTTGATCTCACTAAATCAGTCGGTTCTTTTTCGATCTATTACGTAAACCCGAAAACGGGCCAGATTACTAAGTCGATGGACGTAGTAAAAGGGGGCGGCATGGTTAGTCTAAAAAAACAGACAGAGGGCCTGGAGGTCATCTGGATTAAAAAAAGTAAAGGATTATGAAAGGGATTGATTTTACCCTCAACCGACCCGTCGGACCGCCCCTGAAAGGAGCTTTGAGTGCGAGAATTTTAGCCCCCTTCAGGGGGTTGGGGGTAATTCTGCTCTGTCTTACCCAAACCTACGCGCAGGACACGATTCGCTACGTCGGTACTACGTTGTCAAACGTCGACTATCACCATGGGCAGTTGAGTCCGGCAGTGGGCGTGCATAACATCCAGGTGTTTCGGGCGAATCGGGAACATGCTGACCTGGCGGGGGGTATGAACTGGACGTACAACCACGCGCCCATGCTGGCCTACTGGAACAATACGTACTATCTGCAATTCCTCAGCAATCCGGTTGGCGAACACGTACCACCGGGTCAAACGCTATTACTGACCTCAAAAGACGGATACAACTGGACAAAGCCGGCCATTATTTTCCCACCCTACAAAATACCCGATGGCTGGAGAAAGGAAGGTCGGCCCGAGGTGGCGAAAGATTTGTATGCCGTAATGCACCAGCGCATGGGCTTCTACGTAGCGAAAAATGGCCGATTGCTAACGCTGGGTTTCTATGGTATTGTGATGGGGCCGAAAGACGATCCGAACGATGGAAACGGGATCGGCCGCGTGGTCCGCGAAATTTACCCGGATGGCAAGTACGGACCGATTTATTTTATCCGGAACAATGCATCCTGGGATAAGAGTAAGTCAGCTTATCCATTTTATACCAGTTCAAAAGACAAGGGGTTTGTGGAAGCCTGTAACGAATTGCTGGGTAATACGCTGATGATGCAGCAATGGATTGAAGAAGCCGACCGCAATGACCCGCTGATTTCGCTCAAAAAGGACGTAAAAGCGTTTAGTTATTATCATCTGCCCGACAATCGCGTTGTGGGTTTGTGGAAACATGCACTCACAACCATTAGCAAAGACGGTGGTAAAACGTGGCTGTACGACCCGCTTCGGGCACCGGGCTTTGTGAACAGCAACGCCAAAATCTGGGGACAAAAAACGTCAGACGGACAGTACGTTACGGTATATAATCCATCTGAGTTTCGCTGGCCGCTGGCGCTATCAACCAGCAAAGACGGGCTGAATTATACGAATCTGCTTCTGGTCAATGGAGAAATCACGTCGTTGCGTTACGGTGGGGCTTATAAATCATACGGACCGCAGTACGTGCGTGGCATTGAAGAAGGAAACGGCACACCGCCCGACGGCAACTTGTGGGTCACCTACAGCGTAAACAAGGAAGATATCTGGGTATCGAAAATTCCCGTGCCCATCACCGACCAGGTGGCGGCTCATCCGAACGAGACATTTGCTACGTTGCCCGTGGGCGAGGAGCTGAAACTCTGGAACATTTACAGCCCCGTTTATGCATCCGCCAAAATCGAATCCATCGACGGTGGCAAAGCGTTGGTGTTGCGGGATAAAGACCCCTTCGATTACGCCAAAGCCGAGCGTGTTATTCCCGAATCAAAGAAACTTACCGTCGAATTTTCAGTAGTTCCGCAACAGACAAATAAAGGCACATTACAGATTGAATTTCAGGACGATAAAGGTAATGCAGCGGTTCGATTGATGTTCGATGCCGACAGCCTGTTCAAAGCTAAAGTTGGCTACCGCGATTCAAATATTCAGAAATACGAAGCGGGAAAATCGTACGACATACGTGTCGAGCTGGACCGCGACAAACGGATGTTCACTACGTTCGTCAATGGTCAGTCGAAAGGCAACCGTATTTTTTTCGCTCCTGTGGCTTCGTTCCGCCGGGTCGTTTTCCGAACGGGCGCAGTACGTCGATTTCCGGATGCCGATACGCCCACCGACCAGAACTATGATTTACCCAAAGGTGGCGAGCTGGAATCAGGTGAAGCGGCTTATGTGATCAAGTCCTTTAAAACGAGTGGTTTGCATAACAGAGCGGAGTAAAAAAAACCTAAATCCCCTGAAGGGGACTTGGCTCATACTCAGACAAAGTCCCCTTTAGGGGATTTAGGGGCAAAGGCGAATAAAAACGAGAAAAATTTTATAATGCGTACACATTACCTGTTTCTGACCATCTTCCTTCTCCTTTCAGCCCAACTGAAAGCGGAGATTGTTTTGCCTCGGATTCTGGGGCATAACATGGTGCTGCAACAGGGCAAACCACTAAACATTTGGGGTAAGGCGTCGGCTGGAGAGCTTGTGACGGTTCAATTTTCCGGACAGAATCTGACGACTTCCGCCGACGCGTCGGGTCGTTGGAACGTTACGTTGAAACCGCTGAAGGCATCGGCTACGCCTTCCGAATTAGTCATTTCGGGAACGAACACGATCCGGCTGCAAAATATTCTGGTGGGCGAAGTCTGGCTCTGTTCAGGTCAATCCAACATGGAGTATACGATGCGAAAAAACAGCAAAGTAAACCCCTCACTGGCAACGCCTTCCGTGGATGGCCACAACCCGGTTGATGAACTAACCTACGCGAATAATCCACAGATTCGCATTTTTCTGGTCAACCGGAAAGAGTTAAGTAAACCGGACTCACTGCATCGCGGGTGGAGCACGGCTCAGGATTCGGCGCTACGTTCGTTTTCGGCCCCCGCTTATTTCTTTGCGACAGAACTTCACAAAAACCTGAACGTACCGATTGGCGTCATCTCGTCAGCCATTCCCGGTAGCCGGATTGAACCCTGGATTTCAGATGCCGCCTTTCAGGAGGATACGTACTATAACAACCAGAAGATAGACGGTGAACCCGGCAAATTTTACGAGCCGATGATTCGGCCGCTGGTGCCCTTTACCTTAACTGGTTTTCTGTGGTATCAGGGCGAGTCCAACTGTTTCCTGAAAGAAACTACTACGTATTCGCATAAGCTTAAAACGCTCATTACCAGCTGGCGAAACGCCTGGGGCGATTCGAGTCTACCGTTTTACTACGTATCGCTGGCGCCATTCAAGTATTCCGAATCAAAAGGAAAACTGGTGCTGACGAAGGAAACATTGCCCGAGTTCCGGGAAGCGCAGGAGCTGGTTCTGAGTCTACCGAACACGGGGATGATCGGAACAACCGACCTGGTCAGCGACCTGTCAGACATTCATCCACCTTTCAAATGGGAAATTGGTCGGCGGCTGGCGCTACTGGCCCTGTCCAATACGTATGACAGAAAGAAGGTCGTTGCGGAAGGGCCCGTCTTTGAGAAAATGCGCTTGAGAGGTAAAACTATTGAACTCTCCTTCGCGCATACGGGAAGTGGCTTGATCAGCAAAGATGGCCAGCCACTTACAGGATTTACGATTGCTGGCGTCGATGGTGTTTTCGCACCGGCTGAGGCACGGATTGATCGGAAGCACGTATTGGTTTCGGCAGCCAGCGTACCGAATCCGGTGGCGGTTCGCTTTGCCTGGGACGAAGCCGCCCAACCAAACCTATTCAACAAGGAAGGATTACCCGCCCGCCCGTTCCGAACTGATAATCCATTGAAAAGTCAACTCGCTGACTTTACGACGAACGCTCAGCGGCCAGAATCAATGCATACCGGATCGCAGACGCAATTACGGGCGCAGAAATCTTCGAAAAGCTCAACTCTCAACCAACGATAACGATGAAAAAGATTTTTTCTCAATACTGGTTCATTGTCGCAATCGGCCTGACCGCTCCCGCATTTAGTCAGACACAATCGACTCAGGTTGCTACGTCTGCCGACGCGAAGGTTAAAGCCGACGCCGAACAGGAAAAGAAAGCCGCCGAATGGATTGCCTCGCTGAATCTGAACGACGC
>NZ_JBMDWV010000160.1:0-4433 GCF_048594605.1 Spirosoma sp. | reverse complement strand
CAAAAACGACATGAAACTCAAACTCTGGTTCGCTAAATAAGCAACGTAGCGCGGACGACCGGTCGTCCGCGCTACGTTGCTTATTTAGCGAACCAGAGTTTGAGTTTCATGTCGTTTTTGCCGCCTTGACGGGTCAATGCTTCGTTAAAATTGGCGTAGTTCAACGACTCTTCGGAGCCAGGGTAAGGCAAGCGTGTCGGGATAACATTGCCATTTGTGTTAATCACCGAAGGCGCTAAGGCCGGAATGCCCGTCCGTCGGTACTCCGTCCAGGCTTCGACGCCCTGACCATAAAGCGCAATCCACTTTTGCTCCATAATCTGCGTATAGCCATCGGTTCCCGATTTCAGCGCATTTGTCGTCAGATAAGCCGGTGCTGCCGTCAACCCGTACTGTATATGGGAGGCTTTGATCGCATCGGTATAATTAGTTGCTACGTCGCCAGCCGCCGTGATGCCCTTGTAGGCAAACTCTGCCTTGATAAACAGTAGTTCGGCGTAACTCATGAGTACGCCCGGTGCCGTGGCTGCTACAAAATAATTCCCCACTTTCGAGGTTTTGGATAAACCCAGCGCGTTGGCATCTGATGCAGACAGGCCGTTGGGTACGCCTTTGTAGTCACCTCCGTCGGCTGGTAAATTGGCATATATCGGCAGACGGGCATCGCTGAGCGCCTTCAGCTTGTTTACCAACGTAGCGCCCACCCGGTGATCATCGCGCGTTTTACGATTCTCATTGACTGGATTATTGCTTGGTGCTGCCGATAGATAGACCAACTGGATATTATCGCTGTTGGAGGCCAGTACGGGGTATTTCGCAGGATCTTTCAGAATACGCTCGATCTCGGCTTTTACGTCGATGGGGGCATCGGGTTTTCCCAGCATCCGGTTTAGAATCCGCAGGCTGAGCGAATTGGCAAACTTGCGCCATTTCGTTAAATCGCCGTTTAGCAGAATATCACCCCCAATCGCTTTCGATTTATCAGCTACGTCGATCATTTCACCAGCGGTTTTTAACTCCGCTACCAGACCGGCATATACGTCTTTCTGCGCATCGTATTTGGGTTGTAATATGCCCTCAATTCCCTGAATTGCCTGTTTATACGGTATGTCGCCGTAAACGTCGGTCAGGACAGAAAAAGCAAATGACCGCATAATCATGGCAACTGCCTGATAATTTGTATTGCCCGTTGCCTGACCGATTTTATAAATCCGCTGGTAATCGGCGATGGATTCGATGTACAGGTTTTGCCAGCCTGTGTTGGCAACGTCGTTGGTGACCGTGTACTGGTCGATGTCAGTATATTGAATCCGGGCCCAGTGCTGCGAAAAACCATCGCCCACGTCCATACCCAGCGACCCGCCCCAATAAGCGTTGACCGCCGTCTGGATACCATGCGGCATGAACAGATCCGCCGAGGCTGTGGTAGGTGTATTGGGATTGGTATTGATTTCGGCAAACTCGCCTGTGCAGGCCGTCATACTATACAGTAAGCAGGCCAACGCGGTTTTATGTCGGAACGAATAAAAAATGGATTTCATAATTCGATAGTGATGAGTAGCCATCAGAAGCCTGCTCAATGAGTTGGACTTCTGATGGCTATTTGCCAGAATGATTACAGATTGAAGCTGATATTGAAGCCAATCGAACGAGTTGTCGGAATCTGCCCGTTTTCGATACCCTGCAGGTTTCCATCGTTGTAGTAGCTGGTTTCCGGATCAATGTGCGGGATTTTGCTGTAGAGCAACGCCAGGTTACGACCTACAGCCGAAAAGGTGATGTCGCGGAAAGGCAGGCGAGGGAACACCTTGCCCGGTAACCGATACGTTAGCCGAACTTCGCGCAGCTTCACGTAGCTGCCGTCGAATATGGTTTCTTCGTTGTTGGTAAGCAGATAGTATTTGTGGTGCCACTCCTCCGACGAGATATTCTTGGTATTTGGGGTATAAACCGGGTTCTCAGCCGTTCCTGTATTCACTACGCCCTGGCCAATAATACCCGTTTCGCGGCCAAGCGTCGTTTCGGCCAGCACACCCGTATATCGGCCAATGTTGATGGTCTGAGAGAAAATATCACCGCCGGCTTTAGCGTCGATCAACGTACTGAGCGACAGATTCTTGTAGGTGAATGTGTTCTGGAAGCCACCAATCCAGCGTGGGGTAAAGTTGCCCAATATCCGGCGGGTAGGGTCGATACGGGGGTAGCCGCTGTTGTCGTACACGATCTCGCCAGAGGGTGCACGCAGGAAGCCCTGCCCAAAGAATGTTCCGTAAGGTTGACCCTTCCGTGCTTCAATGGTCATACCGCGTACGGTTCCCAGCGTGTACGTTTCCAGTCCATCGGCCAGTTCAACCACTTTATTCTGGTTGCGTGCCCAGTTGAGTGCTACGTCCCACTGAAAACTAGCCGTTTTCACGGGGGAGCCCGTCAGCTGAATTTCGATTCCCTTGTTCTGTATGCGCCCCGCATTCAGCCATTTCGATGAGAAACCCGTAGCATTCGATACGTTTACGCTCAGAATCTGATTGAACGATTCTTTGCCATAGTAGGCTACGTCGAGACCAACCCGGTTTCGCCATAGTTTTATTTCGGCACCCACTTCGTAAGAATCTGTCAGTTCGGGTTTCAACTCAGCGTTCAGAATGGCATTGCTTTCGGCCAGCGACGGTAACGATCCCCACGCATCCGCATACGAATACGTCTGAAGCAGGTTATATGGATCGGTATCATTCCCCACGCGAGCGACACTCGCCCGCACTTTGGCAAACGACAGCGTCGGCGAATTGACGTTGAACATGTCAGTCAATACCGCGCTCAGAGCCGCCGATGGATAGAAATACGAGTTGTTGTTGACGGGCAACGTACTCGACCAGTCGTTCCGAACGGTCAGATCCAGGAACAGATAATTCCGATAGCCGAGGTTGGCCGAAGCGTATAAGCTATTGATGACTTTCTTCGTGTAGGCTGTGTTCGTCGTTTCGGGCCGCTGGCGCGAATTACCGATGTTCCAGACCCGTGGTATGGCTAGTTCGGTGGCACCTGTGTAATTGCGTTGGGTGTAGTTTGTGCGCTGGTTACCCCCTACGTTGGCCGTTATGTCAAACTCGCCGAATTTGTGCGTAGCATTCAGAAGGAAATCGCTGTTAGTTTCCTGAACAAAAATCAGGTCTTCGTTATAACTGTCGAAGAGGTTAGCGGTCCGGGCTGCGTTTTTGGTCTTGCGTCGATCATTATAAAAATCCGTACCTGTACGGGCTATCAGACTTAGCCAGGGCGTGAACCGATACGTAGCAGACAGGTTACCGAACAGCCGATCTTTGGTGTTTTCGCGGGCACTGACGTTGAGTTGATAATACGGGTTTGTCCAGTAGTTATCGTTCCAGTTACGTTGGTAAATGCTGCCCGGCGCCTGATAGTTTTTCAACTGTTCCATGTCCACCTGCCGGCCGAACCAGATAAAATAAAGCCCCCAGTTTGTGCGGTTGTCGCTGCCGTCTTTCACATAGTTTCCGGTAGCCCGAATGCTAAGTTTATCCGTCAGATTCCATCCTGCGTTGATCGCTATTGTCCGACGTTTGTAATCGGTGTTTGGCAGAATTCCTGTTTGATTCAGGTCCGTGAACGACAGCCGAAAGTCGCCTTTTTCACTTCCGCCCGTCAACGATACGTTGTTGGTCAGCGTGCGGCCCGTCTGGTAAAATTGATTGACATTATCGGGATGAGCAATCCAGGGAGTAGCCTGCCGGACGCCGTTAATCACCGGAGAGTCGAACTGCTCGATTAGTCGTCCATCCAGCTTTGGTCCCCAGCTTTCGTCGACGCCATCGTTAACACCGCCACCCCGACCATCGACGTATTTGAACTGCCCTTTGCCCCCCTGGCCGTATTCATTCTGCCATTCAGGCTGCCGGAAGGGCGTATCGAACGTAGTGTTCGAATTGACCGCTACGCCAATACCTTTGGAGCCTTTACCACTTTTAAGCGTAATAAGAACCACTCCATTGGCACCTCTCGATCCGTACAGGGCGGCCGCGCTGGGACCTTTCAGAACGCTTACATTCTCAATATCGTCGGGGTTAATCGACGCAGCTCCGTTGCCATAGTCGACCGACGTACCGGAGCCAATATTGCTGTTGTCAATAGGTACGCCGTCGACCACGAACAGGGGCTGGTTGTTGCTGCCAATCGAGTTGGCTCCGCGAATCAGCATCCGCGACGAAGCGCCTGGCGCTCCGTTTGAACCTGTAACCTGCACCCCGGCGATACGTCCCGACAGGGCATTGACCAGGTTCGTTTCCCGGGCTTGCGAGAGCTGTTTGCCGCTAAATTCCTGAACCGCATACCCCAGAGCTTTCTTTTCGGGCGTTAGACCCAGAGCTGTTACCACAATCTCGGTCAGATTTGACGCATCTTCGTCCAGCGATAACTCGATG
>NZ_JBMDWV010000016.1:0-11894 GCF_048594605.1 Spirosoma sp. | reverse complement strand
GGGGGTATTGACCGCAAAGATCCATTCACCGGTTTCCTTTAGACGGCGGGTCGTATCGTTTTTGATACGTTCGGTCAACCAAAGGACCTGCGCTCCGTTAGCACCGAGGTAAGAATAAGGCAATGAATAAAACCCAAGCGTAAGACCAATCTGGTGCGCCTGTCTTTTGAAGAGTGCCATGCCCCGTTTCATTTTAGACAGGTCGGCCCAGGCGGGCAAATGAGCGTACTTAATAAAAAAGTCCTGAACGGATTTAGACTGTCCTTCCGTCGACGTATCGTCGGGGTCTGCTAACCAGCCCATCAGCGAACGAAGCCCCGTCTGTCCACACTCGTTCACTACGCTGGCAATTACTTCATCGGCGGGCGTATCGCCTTGCTGACGATACTGTTGCAGCAAACTGTCGGTAAAGACACGGGAGGGCTTTATGAACGTAGTCATTGGATTGGCTTACTTGTCATTCCAACAACGATACGTTAAAAGAATTGGTTTGTGGTATAATTTATAGCATTCGACGGACGAAATCGAATCGCTTTGCAATTGGTGTAGCCAACAGGGATTACAGCTTTATCTGTAAACCATCGTAGCCTAAGCGGATGTTGGGCGGCAATTCTTTCTCAACCTCTCCGTGCAGGCCAAGTTTATGACTGATGTGAATGAAATACGTTCGATCGGCATTGATACGTTGCGCCAGCGCCACCGCCTGATCGAGCGTAAAATGGGAGATATGTGCCTGTCGCTGAAGGGCATCCAGAATAAGGACCCGGGTCCCGTAGACTTTTTCCAGTTCTTCGTCGGCGATGTAATTGAGATCAGTGAGGTACGTAAAGTCGCCTATTCGATAGCCAAACACGGGCAGTTTATGATGCATTACCTCAATGGGCATCACCGGCACGTCGAGTACGTCAAAGGGCTGATTATTTACTTCATAAAGCTGAACATGCGGAGTGCCGGGGTATTTGTGTTCAGCAAAAATGTAAGCAAATTCACGCTGTAACTGATTCAGAACGGAAGATCGGCCGTAAACGGGTATATCCTGTCCCGAACGGAAATTATACGCCCTGATCTCGTCCAGCCCTGCCGTATGATCTTTATGCTCGTGCGTGAACAAAACGGCATCCAGTTGCAATAGATTTAGCCGAAGTACCTGCTGGCGAAAATCCGGCCCTGTATCGATAACAATGCTACGTCCATTTACAGAAATATGGACGGACGAGCGCAATCGTTTATCGCGAAAATCGACGGAGCGGCATACTTCGCACGTACATCCAATTAGCGGCACACCAGACGATGTTCCTGTACCCAGCAGCGTGATAATCATAAAGATTGAATGATTGAACAATTGATTGATTGAATGATTGAATGGGAATACAGGGCCACAAATCAGTCATTCAACCATTCAATCATTCAACCTTTATTCATCGGTAAGTTGATTAACCACCTCAACCAGCCGGTCAAAATTGAGTGGTTTCACCAGTACGTCGTTGAAACCGGCCGTTTTAAATTCTTCTTCCGTGTAATTCTTCGCGTTACCCGTAATGGCCACGATGGGCACATTTGCTTTCTCAGTGTCGGGTAGAGCCCGAACGCGTCGAACACACTCCATACCGTCCATCAGCGGCATATTAATATCTAGCAAGAGAATACTAAAATCCTCTTTTTCAAGAATCTGCAACACCTGCTCACCGTTCTTGACGGCTGTGATGTCATAATTTTGAAACTCAAGTATTTTGCGGGCCAGATTCTGGATAACAGAGCTATCTTCGGCAATCAGGACGCGTTTGGAAGCTGACATAAGGCTAAAAGGATCGTGTTTCGTTTTAGAGTGGTGAAATTAGCAGTTAAATCCGCAAACGCAAAAGAGCTTTTTCGCCAAAATGCGCCCGAATTACCTTTTTACTACGTAATAAAGAGCACGCCGACCAGATGCAATAAAATCTTACGTTACGGTCTGCCTCTATTATAAGTTTCATTCGCAAGCAATCTTTGCTTCTTTCCAAAAGAGTCGAATTAAAAACTACATGTTGGCAGTTGGTCGAAAATGCATCGAAAATCGGAGCGGCTAACGTAGTGAAACAATGTGTAATTTCTAATAACCTTCCGGCGTTTCCAGCCGTTTTATTGAAATAACCAATTCTCAACGTAGTATGGAAACGCAACAACGATTGCAGGGAAAGAAAGTAGCTATTTTACTAACAGACGGTTTTGAGCAGGTTGAAATGACCGAACCGCGCAAGGCCTTACAGGATGCCGGAGCAACTGCACATTTGATTGCCCCAAACGGTGGCGAAGTGAAAGGATGGGACCATACTGACTGGGGCGATACGTTCCCGGTAGATTTACCGCTGGCGGGTGCTGATCCAAATCAGTACGACGCCCTGCTTCTGCCGGGAGGTGTAATTAACCCCGACAAATTACGTACCGAACCCAAAGCCGTACAGTTTGTGAGGCATTTTTTCGAAGCTCATAAGCCAGTAGCCGCCATCTGCCATGGCCCAATTATGTTGATTGAAGCTGACGTAGTGAACGGCCGCAAACTTACCTCCTACCCTTCCATCCAGACCGATCTTAAAAACGCGGGGGCAAACTGGGTCGATGAAGAAGTGGTGACCGATCAGGGGTTGGTGACCAGTCGTAAACCGGACGATATACCGGCCTTCAACCGAAAACTGATCGAAGAAATTCGGGAAGGAAAGCACGAAGGACAACACGCATAGCCTGAAAGGCCGATCCGCTGGGTCGGCCTTTTTACTAGCACTTAATTGAACAATGGCAAAACGTCCCGCTGGTCGTAAATGCTAAACGAGCCTTATCTTTGCCGGCTGTAGCCAATGCCCGTGTGCATCCATGAAAGTAGCCGGATTTAGTTTTATACGTAACGCCGTTCAGTTCGATTACCCAATCGTAGAGGCCATTACGTCTGTTTTGCCGCTATGCGATGAATTTGTGATAGCCGTCGGCGATTCGGATGACGATACGTTGGCGCTGATTCAGGCGATTCCTTCCGATAAAATTCGAATTATTCACACCGTCTGGGATCAGAATGCACGGGCGGGCGGGCGAGTGTTGGCGCAGGAAACAGACAAAGCCCTTGCCGCTGTTTCGCCCGATGCCGACTGGGCGTTTTACATTCAAGGCGATGAGGTGATGCACGAGAAATACGTTCCGGTGGTACGGGAAGCGATGCAAACGTATTTAAACGACAAAAACGTAGAAGGTTTGCTTTTCAAATACCTGCATTTTTATGGCTCGTACAGCTACGTTGGCGATTCCCGACGCTGGTATCGTAACGAAATACGGGTCATTCGGAATACAGGGAACGTAGTGGCCTATAAAGATGCGCAGGGATTTCGAACTCGTGATAACCAGAAGCTAAAGGTCAAACCAATTGATGCGTATATCTACCATTACGGCTGGGTAAAACCGCTTGAATTGCAGAAAAATCGACTACGTTACGCTAGCCACTTCTGGAACACAGGCGACAATATCGCTAAAGCCGAAGCCCAACTCGATTACTTTGATTACAGTGGAATCGATTCATTAGCGCATTTCACGAGCACCCATCCTGCCGTCATGCAAGCCCGCGTCGATCGCCTGAACTGGCCGTTTACGTTCGATACGAGCCAGAAACACTATTCGCCAAGAGTACGCTTTCTCACGTTCATCGAAAAGCTAACGGGCTGGCGGATTGGAGAGTACAAGAATTACAAAAAGGTGTAGAGACGCAATACTTTGCGTCTCCCATGCGTCAGCAAAAACCACCCGGAAACATACCATCCGGCAATGAGACGCAAGGTATTGCGTCTCTACAATTAAACATCACAAATCAGCACGGCTTCTTTCAGGCTGGTAAGCGGGTCGCGTTTGGGAATAAACTCCTGCGCCACAAACCCTTTGTAGCCCGTATCGATAATGGCCTGCATGATGGCAGGGTAATAAATTTCCTGCGATTGGTCAATTTCGTTACGTCCCGGATTCCCTCCCGTATGGTAGTGGCCAATGTATTTGTTATGCTCACGGATGTTGCGGATAATGTCGCCCTCCATGATCTGCATATGGTAAATATCGTACAGGAGTTTGATATTATCGGAGCCGACACGCTTACACATTTCTGCGCCCCAGGCCGTATGATCGCACATGTAATCTTTGTGATCTACCTTACTGTTCAGCAGTTCCATAATCATCGTAACGCCGTACTTTTCAGCACTGGGCATCAGGCGTTTGAGGCCCGTAACACAGTTATCCATGCCTTCGGCGTCGCTCATGCCGCGCCGGTTGCCTGAAAAGCAGATCACTTTATTGAAACCCGCTTCTTTAAGCTTGGGAAAAATGGCTTCGTAGCTGGCCACCAGTTCATCGTGCAGCTTTGGATTGTTAAACCCATCAGGAATACCTTTACCTGCGCCCTGGGGCATAGAGCACGTAAGCCCGTATTTCTTCAGAACAGGCCAATCGTTGGGACTGAGCAGATCAATACCTGTAATCCCCATTTCTTTTACTGCTTTACAAAAATCTTCGAGCGGAATTTTGCTGTAACACCATTTACAGACGGCATGATTAATACGTCCCTTTAGTTGGGGAGCTATTTGTTCAGATTGAGTCATAGCGTGGGCCAGAGAATCAGTCAGGGTGGGTAACGCCAGGGCGGTGGTGCCCAGAGTTTTTAGAGCCGTTCGGCGGGAATTCATACCAAAGAAGTTATAGAGTTGTAGGGTTAAAAGGTATAAAGTGGTACGTCGCAGAAACTCTGCAACCATACAACCTTATACCTTTTCAACTTTTTATAATTCACGAATTCGGATGTTGCGGAACCAGACTTTGTTGCCGTGGTCTTGCAGGGCAAGATGCCCCTTATCATACTTACCAAAGCCTTCCCACCCCTTAAATTTACTCTCCGACACCATCTTATCCCATTCCGGACCGCTGGTCGGGTATTCAGCGATTTTCTTACCGTTCAGGTATTGTTCGGCTTTACCGTTATTGATCACCAACCGGGCTTTGTTCCATTCACCAGCCGGTTTAGCCGCATTGGGCGTAATGGGCTTTTGTAGATCGTAGAGTGCGCCAGCGGTCCGGTTTCCGTCACGGCCTTGTTTAGCATCGGGATGGCGCTCGTTATCAAGAACCTGCATCTCAGGGCCCGTCTGATACGTTGCCTTGTATTTTGGATCTTCGTGTACGTGGTAGATTATCCCGCTATTGCCGCCTTCCGCAATTTTCCACTCTAGCTCCAGCTCGAAGTTACCGTATTCCTTATCGGTTACCAGATCACCGGCACCTCCGGCCGCCAGGTGAATAGCGCCATCATCAACCGTCCATTTTTCGGAGACAGGTTGTCCGGTTTTTAAATAAGTATGCCACCCTTTCAGAGTTTTTCCATCGAAAAGGCTCTCCCAGCTGCCTTTTTTCACCGAACTGATCACATCCGGTTTTTCCGGAAGAATACGAGCATTGACTGAGTTAGTGCCAAGGGTCAGGGCAAGAGTTAGCAGACCGGCGGCCATCGGCAACTTGCCTGAAAAACGCACATGGTTCATAGTTGAGAATCGTTTGGATTTTGACAGGACAATACTAATGAAAAAAAGTATTACCGGTACGTTTGTAAAATATTTACCTTTAACTCAATACTACGCAATTTTAGGGGGATTAAATCTGTTGGATTATTGCACGATTCTCTTGAATAGCGGAACGTATCGAATTATGGAAGCAACAACGTTATTACCTTCAGAAAAACAACGCTATCAAAAACACCTGAACTTACCCGAAATAGGAGCATCAGGCCAGTTACGACTTAAAAATGCCCGAGTTTTAGTGGTCGGCGCCGGCGGACTAGGCTGCCCGGTTCTGCTCTATCTGACGGCGGCTGGCGTTGGTAGAATCGGTGTTATTGACCCCGACGTAGTGGACCTGAGCAATCTGCAACGACAGGTTATTTATACGACGGATGAGGTCGGAAAACCGAAGGCCAAAGTAGCCGTTAACCATCTCAAGAAATTAAATCCCGATCTGACATTCGATACGTATACAATGGCGCTCGACATCAGTAATGCGCGTGCCATTATCGATGAGTACGACATAGTGGTCGACTGTACGGACAATTTTAAGGTGCGTTATCTGGTGAATGACGTTTGCGTTACGTTAGGTAAACCCTTTGTATACGGCGCTATTCATCGATTTGAGGGTCAGGTAGCTGTTCTGAACGCTACGTTGGAAGATAGCCGAAAAGGACCGACGTATCGCTGTCTGTTTCCGGAGTATCCGAATGAAATGGAAATTCCTAACTGTAGTATTACGGGGGTTCTGGGCGTATTGCCGGGGGTTATCGGTACGTATCAGGCCAACGAAGTCATTAAGCTTATTACAGGCATCGGTCAACCACTCACCGAACATTTACTCATGATCGATTTACTGGCCATGAGTAATCAGAAGATCAAGACGAAACGTCGGGCTGACGCCGAAGAACTGGCTCGACGCGGCCTGACTTCGGCAGGTGTACGGCCCGCACCTAATACGTTAGGTCCCCAGAAAATGTCGGCCATTGAATTGGCGGATCGGTTAGCCAAAGGTGATAATATCTTCCTGCTCGACGTCCGCGAACGACCCGAGTATGACGTTTGCCATCTGGAAGGCGCGGTACTGATTCCGATCGATATGATCCCGAACAACCGCAAGCGCATACCCACAGATCGTCCTGTTGTCGTGTATTGTCATCACGGCATTCGCTCCGCCAACGTAGCACAATACCTTTACGCGCAGGACGGCCTAACGAATCTTTATAACCTCGAAGGCGGTATTAATGCCTGGGCACGAGACGTTGAGCCCGAGATGGCGGTGTATTAAAGAAGATCTGTGCGGATAAAGTTGCGAACAACCTTATCCGCACATTTCAGCGTTTTCAACAACCTTTGACCAGTCCCGCCAGCGACTGGTCTTTCTTTTTCCGGAACCAAGCGAACTGTACGGCTGTTTTCGGGGTGCCGTTGGTAAGGGGTTTTAATAAACCTACCTTTGCCGCGCTTAAACGGCCTTAGTCAACGAACCATGTTCCTTACTGTTTTAAAGTCAAAATTGCACCGCGTCAAAGTCACGCAGGCAGAACTCAACTACGTCGGAAGTATTACCATTGACGAGGATTTGATGGATGCGGCTGGCCTGCTTGAAAATGAGCAGGTCCATATCGTCAACAACAACAATGGGGAGCGGCTCATTACGTATGTGATCAAAGGAGAACGGGGCTCAGGAATTATTTGCCTGAACGGAGCAGCCGCCCGACGAGCACAGGTTGGCGATATCATTATCATTATTTCCTACGCTATGATGGCGGCTGATGAGGCAAAAAACCACAAACCAACTGTTGTTTTTCCGGATGATAATAACCGGCTGGTAAAGGTTTAACTGTCATTCCAGTCAAACTCCTTTACTTTGCATCGTCACATAACACGGGTGAGAGGCTAGGCATAATGACTTTCTGCCTAGCCTCTCACCCGTGTAACTAGCTTATGAATCTCAAAAATATCCTTAAGTACCTCATCTCGCTGGCCATTGCAGGAGGGCTACTTTGGTTCACATTTAGCCAGAGCCATCTGGATGCTGCCGACCTTTGGCAGAAAATCAGTGCTGCCGATTATCGGTGGGTATTACTTTCGGCAATATGCACAATTATAGCGCATTGGAGCCGCGCCGAACGGTGGCGTCTTCTGATTGAGCCTGTTATTCCGCAACGACCAACCGCACTGGATGCGACAGCAAGCGTTCTGACGGGTTATCTAGCCAATCTCGCTCTGCCTCGCGCCGGTGAGGTGGCTCGCTGCGGTACGCTTTATCGCCTGTCAGGCGTGCCGGTCAACGTTAGTTTTGGTACGGTAGTGGCCGAACGCCTGTTCGACTTACTGATGCTCATACTTCTTCTGGGCGCTACGTTCGTACTCGAATTTGATCGACTGAGTCAGTTTTTCATGGAATTCCTGGGCGGCAAACTCCCGAAAGGTTCCAGCGGCTCCGGCATTTTGCTATTGATTGCCGCTGTGCTACTAGGCGTAGCGCTGTTGGGTTGGTTCCTGTTTAACCGCTATCGCGAAGCGCTGGGTCAGCATCCGCTTTATCAAAAGGTCAGTGGTTTTGCAAAAGGGTTGCTATCCGGACTTTTAAGCGTACGTAAGCTGCGTCGGCCCGGAGCGTTCGTTGTTCATACGATCCTCATCTGGGCAATGTATTACCTGATGTCTTATACCCTGTTTTTTGCCATGCCTGCAACGGCCAATCTGGGCCCACTGGCAGGCCTGACGATCCTGGTAGTCGGTTCACTCGGTATGGCGGCACCGACACCCGGCGGCATTGGCTCGTTCCATTTGCTAGTGGGACAGGTTGCCTTATTGTATGGACTGACGAGTCAGGATGGGCAAGTGCTCGCTACGTTCATTCACGGAGTTTCAACCGTCATGATTATTATTCTGGGGATACTGGCGCTACTTGTTGTTCTGTTTCGACGTAACAAAACTACCGATTTGCCCGACGTACTGGACGATCCGAAAGCGATCCGGCTGGAACGGTAATTGGCGCTTTTCTATTTATGACTGAATCGAAAATTCTTACTCGTGAGCAGGCAATTGCTCAGGCCGATCGTTGGCGGGCTGAAGGCCAGCAGATTGTTTTTACCAACGGTTGTTTTGATATTGTTCACCTTGGCCATATTGACTACCTGGAAAAAGCCCGTCATCTGGGCGATCGGCTCATTCTGGGACTTAATACGGATGCGTCGGTTAGCTGCATCAAAGGACCATTGCGTCCGGTTGTTAATGAATACGCGCGCGCCAGGCTTATGGCGGCCCTTGAATTTGTGGATGCCGTTACTCTTTTTGGCGAACCAACACCGCTCGAACTTATTGAGGCAGTTCGGCCGGATGTGCTCGTGAAAGGCAATGATTACACAGTAGCCACGATTGTTGGCGCTGATTTTGTGCTGGGGCGGGGCGGACGTGTCGAAACCATTGAGCTTGTACCGGGTTATTCTACAACAAAGCTGATTGAACGTATCAAACAGGCCTTTTAGGTTTATTATCCTCCTGATTCGACAAATACAAGCCTGTCAGTCGCTATAACTAAGCCATTTCGGTTGGTTAGACGGATGCCTGTCTGGATAAGTGGATAAATGTTGGGATACTTTTTCGGTAATCTGTTGTTGTAGTATTGACGGCCAGCGTAACGGGTCGTCTTAAGTAAAACCAAAACCTGACTAACTGACGATGATCTGGTTAATTATGATTCTCATCTTCGGTGCCAGTGCTTTCGTGAGCTGGCGACTGAGGAGCAAATTCAATGAATACTCACAAATAGGCTTAAGCAATGGCATGAGTGGTGCTGAGGTAGCACAAGCCATGCTACGTCAAAATGGCATCTACGACGTCCGGGTATTATCGGTGGAAGGTATGCTGACCGACCACTACAATCCAGAGGAGAAAACCGTTAACCTTAGTGCCGATGTCTATTACGGACGTAGCGTAGCGGCTGCCGCGGTTGCCTCACACGAGTGTGGCCACGCCGTACAACACAAAGTTGCTTATGGACCACTGAAATTCCGTTCGGCTATGGTTCCTGTTCTGACGGTTTCATCCCGCTACCTACAATGGGTGCTGCTAGCCGGCGTGCTGCTGTTGCAAACTACGCCCATTCCGCTCGCAATTGGTGTGGCTTTGTTTGCTTTAACTACGCTGTTTGCCTTTGTTACGTTGCCAGTCGAATTTGACGCAAGTAACCGGGCACTGGCCTGGATTCAGAGCAACGGTGTTGTCAATCAGCGCGAATATGGCTTTGCAAAAGATGCACTTTGGTGGGCGGCTATGACCTACGTAGTGGCTGCGCTGGGTTCGTTAGCTACGTTGCTGTACTACGCCAGCCTGCTGATGGGTGGTCGCCGAAGCGACTAATCGCTACATATAAAACATAAAAAAGCCGCATCAGAAATGATGCGGCTTTTTTATTATACTGTTTTTAACCGATTCGTAGATAAGGAATCAAGCTTGCTACGTATCCCGATTCAACCATTTCCGGTGTTGGAGCCGAACGATCAATGAGCATCCCGGCCACGGCAACAGCAAGAGCAATTACCAGCGCGGGCCAGAAGCCGACAATCGTAAAACTATCCAGAAAGTTATCGATCAGTTTCAGTAGAATGGCTGTAACAACAATCCGAACAATTCCGGTCAGGAGGAAAAACGTAACCAGGTTCAGTGGAAAACGGATAATCCAGCCCACAAAGAAATTAAGCAAACCAAGAACCACCGCAATCAGCAGTGCTGTTCCAAAGTTCTTGACGTCAACCTGGGGCATAAGATAGGCCAGACCAAAAATCACGGCGGCATCGAGTAGTAAGTGTAAGATGAGATTCATAATCAGGTGAATTTCGTTTTCTTAGACAACCGTTTTACGCTGGGGTTGTTTAATCGATAGTTAGACTGTCAATCGTATGAATCGTTTCTGGATTTTAGTATTCATTTCATTCCTGGCCTGTGGGCAGGGAGCCTCACAACAAACATCGACGCAGACCAAGTCAGACAGTTTAAGCTATTACAAGTATAAGGATGCTACCCGCGATGGCATCGGAAAGATATATCTGGGCCGTGAGATTGCCCAAGTCATGGGGCATCTGGGTGCATCGTGGCTCGAACGTCCAGAGCGGGAGCGCGAAGAACGTACCGACTTGCTGCTCAAAGCGCTTAACCTGAAACCAACCGACGTAGTGGCCGACATTGGCGCGGGAACGGGTTTCTTTACGTTTCTGATGGCTCCTGAAATACCCAGGGGAAAGGTATTGGCGGTCGATATTCAATCTGAAATGATTGATTATCTAAACGAAGGAAAAGCCAAACGAAAGATAACCAACGTCCAGCCCATTCTTGGCACTGAATCTGATCCCAAATTATCAGCGAGTAGTATTGATATGGCCATTCTAATTGACGCTTATCACGAGTTTTCGTATCCGCGCGAAATGATGAGTCATATTGTATCAGCTCTAAAACCGGGCGGACGTATCGTGCTGGTTGAATATCGCGCCGAAGACCCGAACGTACCAATCAAAGAGCTTCATAAATTAAGCGTAGCACAAGCCACAAAGGAGATGAAAGCCGTGAGACTGAAGCTTCTGAAAAACGACGATCGTTTGCCTCAACAGCATATTATGTTTTTCGGGAAGTGAAGTAGTACGTATCACTCGATCCCTGATAACGTAACTTCTTTTCAGAAAGGCAATTAACAGCTGATGATTACAACCTTTGTGAGGTGATCAGAATCTTAACAGAAATTAGCCAGATCGCCTAATGCGTACTCATTATCTGTTTATCGTAGCTGTTTTCTTTCTCGCCAGTTGTCGGACCGATGATGAAAATGGGTTGGGGGCTCCTGTAAACTCATTTTTTGATTTACCTACCGATTACCGACCCATTCAAGAGGGAAGCGTTGCAACTGGCCGGCTAAAAAGCGAAGTGCATGGAGGGCAGTTGAGTGGCGAATGGCGCTACAATCAGCAGGGTAAACTGGCGGAATGGCGACATTATCGGTCCGGGCAACTCTCAACAGTCGATCAATACCGATATGATGTGGCCGGGCGACTGCGATACGTGCAACATTTTGAGGACGGGTGCGCGTATTCAAGTTTGTCTTCCTGTAGCGGCCCGGTAAAGTGGACGGGCTACAATGAAATTATGACAGACAACGCTGGTCGTATCCTGAAAAGCCGTAGCTTCTTAAAGCTATCTAAACAGTGGGAACTACGTAGCACCAGTACCTATGAATATGACAGTCAGAATCGCCCCGTGAAAGTAATCCAGCAGTATGAATATAACGCGAGCCGATCAATAAGAACGCAGGAATTCGGTTACGATGGTAAGGACAATATCGTC
>NZ_JBMDWV010000159.1:0-4832 GCF_048594605.1 Spirosoma sp. | reverse complement strand
ATAACCATCACCTTCGTTATTCTTTAAAAGGCGTACGTTATCAACTATTTCGTTTGGAATTTTAATTCCCGGTAAATGCTTAGCAATATTAACAAGACTATGAGTACGTTCAGAGTAATCCATATTTCACTCCTAATTTATAATCTGTGTCCGTTGAGTGCCAATGTTTTTTACCTTAACCCCGCCCAGACCAATACTGACCACTTGCCAGCGGCCACCGGGAAGCAATTGCCCAGCTGTGACAGTAGTTGTGTTACCGTCATTCATACTGATAACTGCATTACGTCCATTAATTTTAACTAACTGAGGAAGTGTATCTCCAACCGGAACATTACTGACCTGTACGCCGCCATTTGGAAAGACGTTAGTATTTGCTGCCACACCACTTTCTCGGTTTTCAGCTTCAGCCTTAGCTTTATTTAGCGCAGCTTTTGCTTCATAAAGCGTTCGTTGTGCCTGAAGGTTATCTAAATCCCAGGCAGTTCCATTATCTGCACAAGCGCCGAACGAGATAAAAGCAAGAAACAACACTAACTTTTTATGGTTTGAGAATGCGTTTACCATATACTGACCCCGTGATTTTATATGTAACAGAACCTTCATCCTGTCCGAATTCATAGATAACACTGTTAATCCTCATCCCAATAAATTCATCATTTTTAAAAACAAGCTGAGGTGGAACAGTTGTTTGCACATCGAATGTATTTTCCTCCCAATCCTGCAATGGTAAATCCTCACCTTCATCATTTTTTTTGACATCCTTAATTGCGACCTCAGTTAATGATGCGGGTATATTTACCCCCTGAAAGAGCGAAATTATCTTCAGCCGCTGATCACCCATATTTTGAAAAGGATCATCACCATTTGGCGGTAAGTTATGCTCAATAAAAAATACCGCCATAGAAGTTTGAGTGATGTTGAATGCCGGGTCAGTTCCGTATACCTGCCTAACCGCAGCGACAAAACTTTCAGCAGTTGCTGAGGAATTATCAGGCCTATTGTAGTTGGCGGTCATACCTTCCTGGCTACATTTTATTGTTGCAAGTTGCCATCCCTTAATTGAAAGATTGAGTTTTTTTAACCCTTCATTGCATCCCTGTAAAAACACAGGGATTGATGATGTTGTTATCCACGGATGCTTTAACTTATCTAGAGCGGCCTGATATCTGGCTTTTTTGTTTATATCCTCTTGTTGCCTCATCATTGCCTGAACAGCTGCCCTTTTAATGCGATCCTGTTCATCAAGATGATTCAGAATAAAAAGTACAGCCACGCCCGACATCAGCAGCGCAGCTGTAAAACCGAATAGCTGATTCTTTGTCATACCCCAACGAAGGGGTTTAAGACGAAAATCTTTCCTGATATTTCCGGGTTTCAGTATATTCTCTAAATTCAGAGATTCCGTTACCCAAGGAAATTTTTCCAGCTCCCCATAAACCGGAATTTCAGTATTCTGTTGATTGCCTCGCAAATCCTGCTTTAAGTCCAGAACAACTTGTTTAACTTCAGACTCAGGATAAATAACATCAGAAATAGGATGAATAGCACCTTTTTCTGTGCGACCAACGATCGTGTATTCACTTTCGCCACTCTCGTTAGTTCCTACCGGAATTACTGCAATACAGCTTCCCTCAAGGAGGGAAGCTAGCGAGACAATTAGTGAATAAGCACCACGCAACTTTTGACGGGATTTAGGCGCAAACCCTGCCTGAATAGCTTCAGCTTTTCGAATAGCTACCACATCAAGATTTCGCGTCTTGCCAATCTTGCGAACTTCCTGCATTACCTTGCGGTGAGCCTTTATTGTCTCCCATTCAAGCCCCACGACAAAGCGATGGTTGTTAATAGTTAGAACGCGTATGCCAGTATCACTGGCTATGTTTTCCGGTTTGGATCGCCTAATCTTAGATTTAGCGTACATAAGGTGTCACCGTAATAACGAAGCTCTGTTTTGTTTTTGCTCCAGACAGTGAACCGCCAAATAAAATATTACTTGGTGATCCAACCCCCTGACGGTTTGAGTTGTCTGTGTTCTGCTCAAAGCCTGACATAATGAGTGTTTGCCCTGGCTTCAGCCATACACGTTGCTGTAATGAGCGAGTATCAATATCTGGCGCTTCAATTTTCTGTGTATCAGACGTAATTGTGCGAATCTGTTTAAGGCTCGAAATATCCATAAACATATTCAGCATCAGACGATCTGAATCTTTCAGAATTTTTGGCAGGATTGTAATGTTTGTCCCGGTTGTCACGCTTCCCGGAGTAAGTGACTGTGATGGAACAGTTGCGTCACCGGTAGCATATGCCGTAGTGGTTACATCCTTCAGGTAAGTCGTTTGCTGACCGACAAGCACCGGCGCTGCGGCCATGTTAGTTGTCATTATTGTACTGGTCTTAACGTCCGATACCTTCGCCTGTTTTGAAAGGGCATCCAGCAGGAAAGATGATCCGGCGAACTGTGCTGCCGAACCTGTGGCTGTATCCAGTACATTAAAACCACCCGATATGGCATCACTGGCTACGCCACTGTTTGTATTGGCAAGCTTAATGCCGTAGTTCCCATTCAAGGATTTCCAAACAAGGTTCCAGTCTATGCCGACCATATCACTTACATCTGTATTTACAGTGTAAGTAACCACCTTCAAGATCACCTGGCGACTAAGGGTACTGTTCTCATCATCAAGATAGTCACCAACGCGACGTACAACATCAGGAACGTCTGTAATCATCAGTGTGCCAGTGGTGGCGTTAAGACTAAGCCGACCCACACCCGGCGTTAACATGCTCTGTACAGTTTCTTTGAGGTCTTTATAAAGGTTGTTCCCCATTGCTACTGTGGAGGACATCGTTGAACCGCCAGAACCAGAAACACCTGAGCTGGATGTTCCCCCTCCATTACCGCTGTCTGTTCCAGTTGCATTGGACAGGCCACTTGTAACTGTCCCTGTTAGATCATACTTGGCATCGGCAGGTTGAATATCGAATCGTTTCGTTTCGAGGTAATAAATACTCGCTTCACCGTCGCTAACTTTCCATGAGACACCAAACCTGCCAGTGACCAGATCCATTACGCCACCAAAGTTTCCTTGATAGCTAACATCGGTAATATATCGAGCGGTTCCTGTGGAAGCAGTGTTACCGTTGCTGTTTGCTTCAGCCCCGAACATAGTCAGAGGCTTCATTTCTCCGCTGTTGATAACTGGAGAAGGTACAGACGAGAGCCGTTGTGTTTTCGAGCCGCTATCCCCTCCACTGCCTAAATAGGCGACTGCATCCGGTGTAACACGAACCCGGATACGACATTGATCCGTCATGTCTTGCGCAAACTGGAAAATATCCTGTGGCTTGACTGTCTTGTAAGTCACCTGACAATTTACCACTTGAGGCGGAGCGTCATACTTAGGCTTTGGCAGGGGTGCAGTGTTTACATACTGACTATTCTGGAACTGCACTACAGGATAATTATCACCCATTTGCTGAATCAGCGATGATGCTTTGATTGCGGTATCTCCCGCGTCTTTACTAACTTCATTCATGCGCTGACCAGCACATCCAGAAAGCAATAAAGCGGTGGCGATTAAAGTTAATGATTTATTTTTCATAGTTTCACTTTCTGTCGCTAATAATAATTAAGCATTGATTTCGATATCCGCTTACATAAAGCGGAACTTGTGCTTTCCTGTACAAACTAAATAATTGGCTGGTTGCGTCTTCAAAATTTGAGGCACTAAATGAAAGTGGATAATCAATCGGATAATCTGTATCAGTCTCCCAGCGCACAGACCATTTACCTTTACCTACTGGACAATTTTCTTTTGAAGTCCATGCCATATAACCTGCTTTAAGCGTTGTTCCTTTTTCCATTGTCCACGGTTTGAAAATCGGAACAGGTTTAGCTAATAGCGCAACCTTGATAACAGGATCATGTTTCACCTGTTGAGTTGATTTATCCGACATCACTGGCTTAGTCCCTTCTGATACTTTCGGGATAAGCGGCGTTTTAAGAACAGTGGCTGTATTACCTTTAACAGCAGCTGTTGTGCTGGTCGGTTGCAATGGTAGCCCATGAGGAGCTTTTACAGGTACGCTGACCTTCTGAGCATACTGAACAATGACTTCTCCTCGGGAACTGTTCACATCAGCCTTGAGGCCATTAGCAACGAGCATTTTTTGTAAAACATGAGGCCACTGATCGCCGCCACTCCATGAAACAGAGGAACGGAAGTTTTGCGCTACATCTGGTGCAAGCCTTACCGTCATGGAGTCAGGAACTATTGCTTTGAGAGCTTTATAAAGCGGAACATTTTTACCGTCGGACTTAACGAGCATTGGTAATGTGCTCGTTGAAGAATTTAGCAAAGGCTTAATTTCATTTTTATCACTTACGGCTGAAATTTTTGGATTAGCCATGTCCTCAGCGAAAGGATTTCTAATCTTAACTGGCTGAGGTGTTACCTGTTGAGATTGAGGTACATCAAAACTAATCCAATCGCCATCTGGTTCAGTTAATTTTGGCGGGGAACTACAAGCTGTAATTGCATTAGCGGCCAGTGCGACTATGAATACCTTTTTATTTATCATTTCAGAGCCTTTTATTTTGTTCCTCATTAATCAATGCGGAAAAATCTTCATTAAAGTCAGCGTTAATCGCCTGCTCTTTTTTCCGCATAGAAACAACAAGACCAGAAAGTTGCGCTGGAGAAGCAAGTGGAATATTTGGCTTTGGCATATTTGCACGAACAGTAAACACTTCTTCTTCATACCAAAATATTTTCCTGGCTTTAATATTTAACGGTCTGGATTTTCTTGTCCCCTGAACAAATATCAATTCT
>NZ_JBMDWV010000158.1:0-13175 GCF_048594605.1 Spirosoma sp. | reverse complement strand
ACCATTGAGCAGGACTTGTTTGGCCACCATCAGTTTAGTCTCGCCGTACCGTTCGAGGATCTGGAAGATGCCAACGAGCTGTTTTTTCATGAGTCGCACCGCAATGTAGTGGGTAAAACCATTCAGTTTTCGTTCGATCCGCTGCTTGAAGACGGTTCGTTCGATTTTAAATTCAAAGGCCTTGTTACGGAGCTGTCTCTCAAAAACACCAGCGACACGTCCAATATTTTTCTGTTGAAAGGGCAGGGGATGACCATTCTGCTGGAAGATAGCCGGTTACGCCGTACCTTTCTGGAGCATAGTTTAGCCGATATCGTTAACAAGGTATTAAATCCGTACCCCAGTAATCTGCTCAAGCGGTCGGTGAACCCCAAATCGTCCGACTCACTGAAATACGTGGTGCAGTACGACGAAACTAATTTTGAGTTTCTGGCCCGGCTGGCGGCTGAGTACGGAGAGTGGTGTTTTTACGACGGGCAGAAAATCGTGTTTGGCAAACCGGACAACCAGAAAGCCGATTTTAAAGTCGATGGTACGCAAACCTTTGCCATGAGTCTACGGCTTCAGCCCGCTAAATTTCTGTACACCCGCTACGACTACGTGGCCGACGAAACGTACCAAAGCCGATCTGCCAGTCAGCAGGTCAGCGGCCTGGGCCAGTGGGGCGATTTTACCCTGGACGAATCGGAGAAATTGTTTAGCCAGGAGTCGCAATTGCCCCTGCCCAAGCTGGTGTACAAACAGCGCGAACTGGACGAGGTGGCCAAAACGCAGAAGGCCATGGAAGCCAGTCGATTGGTTGACTTTCAGGGTTTTGGCGAAAATCCAGATTTGTCGGTCGGGACCGTGATTTCAGTGAAAGGTACGCGCATTACGGAGCGAGGTACGTCCGAAGAAAACTTTGGCAATTACCGGGTCACACATATAACGCATTCGCTGGACAGCAGTGGTAACTATTCGAATACCTTCCGGGCCGTACCCGACTCGGTTACGTATCCTCCGCCGAATCCTTCTTTTCGTTTACCCGCAGGCCAGCCCGAACTGGCCACCGTGACCGATAACCAGGACCCAGATAAATTAGGTCGCGTTAAAGTAAAATTCATGTGGCCGGGGGATAACAATGAATCAGACTGGCTGCGCGTGGCTCATCCCTACACAGCCGCCGGGGAGGGAATGTTGTTTGTCCCTGAAATAAATGCCCAGGTACTGATCGGGTACGAGTCGAACCTGGCCGAATACCCATTTGTGATGACGAGCCTCTATCCCAAAAAGAAGGGTATCACCTACACGCAACGCGACAACGTCCAGAAAACAATTCAGACTAAAGGGGGGAACAAAATCAGCTTGTACGACAAGGATGGCGAACAGAAAATTGAGCTGACCAACGTTAACAAAAGTGATACGTACGTACTGATTTCCTTCGCTGATGATGGCAAGATTGAAATCGAAACCCAGGGCGACATTACCATTTCAGGTAAAGATATTCAGGTAAAGGCTCAGAATAATTTAACCCTCGAAGCCCAGAACGACATCGAACTGAGAGCCACCAACGCGATAAAAATGGAAGGAGCGGCCAGCGTAGACATCAAAGGAGCTCAAATCAAAGCCGAAGCTGATGCCACCGCTGAAATCAAAGCCAATGCTCAGCTTTCACTGGAAGGCGCACAAACCTCCGTAAAAGGCGATGCCATGGTCGAAGTGAAGGGGGGCGTCATTATGCTGAACTGATTAGCTTACCCGTCGGGCAATTACTGTCGCATTATCCGTCAGCTGATTTCGATTGAAATCCAGATCGGGGTCAAAATAAACGGAGCGCTGCCACCAGGCCGTTTTTTTTGCAAATACCCAGCCGTTTGGCTGCCCATTGGCATTAACGTACTGAATAGGGCTGGCTGGCGTACGTTCGTTGTAGTCGTTAATAAAGATCAGAAATAAGTCGCCAAGGGTCATCGCTACCGGGGCTTTGGCTTTGAAATTCGTATTATTGGCGTCGGAGGGTGTTTTAAGAAACTCAAACTGAATTACCAGGATTTTTGATAGATCGAGCAAATCTACATCCGGCATATCACCCTGAAGTGGATAATACCAAGGCCGATACGAAGCGGGTGGTATCTGTACGTAATAATGATAGGCCTCCCCAATTAAATAGGGAATAAGAAAGGGTAGTAAGCTTGTCACAAACGGCCACCGTTCAGCCAGATCGCCGGTTTGCCAGTAAGCTGCCAGGGCCATTCCCACAGCGACCAATAGGATTAGAAGAGTAGCCAACGCACCTTTTCCGAACGAAATGAATAGAGCCGGAGCAAAGCGTTTGCCTGCCCAAAGGTGCAGACAGCCCACCCCTAATGTCAGAAACTGGACCAAGCCGTAAAATTCCTGAAAGTGAGCGCTGGTAAATGTGCCGATAAAGCTCAATGCGGCTAAGAAGATACTGATCAGTAAGCCATACAGAACTTCTGAAGATAATTTTGATCGGGATAGAGGAGGCATCCGGAAAACCATTGATTCACAGCACCAATATGGAAGGAAATTTAAATATAATCTACATGATTCATGGATAAAATTGGCGCATAGCTGCCTTTGGCAAACGCATCAAATTCATCTTATCAATAAGCTATTACTTTTTAGACTTTCAGTTAACGAGTTGCTAAAAAGGCTTTCAGATCATTGACACTACTACTAAAGGAAAAACTGTCAAAGACTCTGTAAAAATTGGGTTTATCCACAATGTTGGCCCAGCAGCGCTTAGCCGCTTCTAATCGCTTTTTATCGAAGGTAAATAATTTAAGTAATTCGGCCAGTTGATCCGACGTAATAGACTGATCGGTGAGCAAGGTGCCCAACATATCAAATTTGTCGCTGTCGAGGCTTTGCTTATCGACCGCTTCCCGTATTCGATCAAACGCCTGGGCAGACATAGCTGTGCGTGCATTGGCGTAATCATAAGATCGATTGGCAGAACCTTGCTGCGTAACGCCCGGATCGCTCCAATCCCAAAAGCGACTATCGAAAGCAAGTGGAGCAACTCCCTGAATACGTAAGCCCCGACGGACGCTGAATTCAGCAAGAACGCGGTTATCAATGAGTAGATCAACCCAGTCCTGGTAAACAGTTATGTTATTCTGACTAATAGTCAACCGAGACCGTGCCGCCGGTAAATCAAAAAACCGGTAGCGTCCCGAAGAAAGAGTTAAACTTTGTTCGTTGATTGTGACGGCATATCGGCCAGGATCAACAATACGGAGAAAAAATGCGCTCTGTGCCCTGCCCACGTTGTTTATCATCAAACAACTCCATATGAGAGCTAAATAAATGTACGTTTTCATCGGAATAGGTGAAGCAAAAGGAATGGAGAGTAGAGAAACCGGTAAGACTAGCCGTTAACCAGCCGAATTCATTGCTCTTCGACAGAACATTAAGCTGAATTAGTTGGGCATTTTAAATAAAGAAGAGGTAAGCGTTGGGTTGAAAACAACATTCGAAATACGTAGACTAACTGTGTCGGGTATGCCGGGTGAATCGAGCGATAATGAAGTAGGAAATTTCAGCCCCTCAAACGTCTGATAATCACTATAGATCATCTTCATTTCGCCCTTAAGGTTAACCTTTACTTCGTCCGATTCATCCTGGTTACTGACGTACGTTTTCATTCCAGACAGTAAATACGTCGTGGCATCTACGTAGTAATTGGCCTCGCCTTCAGGTCTCATCACCTTTAGAGTGAAAACTTCTTTTCCATTCAGGTTTTCTTTCCCTACCAGGCTGACCGGATAATTATTCTGTTTCACTGTAGCCAGGTCGGCTCCCAGCATGTTCACGTTGCCTTTCAGCATATTCACTTGAGTATCCGTCAGCTTTTTGGGAACGGAAACACCCTGACGAATGCTCGTAGCCCAACCCTTGTCGCCTGAAATTACCTGCGTTACCTTCCCGACCGACAATGACATGTCATTTCGATACGCTTGTCCAACAATTACTGATACCTTGCCGGGCATAGTTGTGCCCATCACGCGCATGACCTGGTCGTACTGAAGGGTTTTGATAGCGGCAATTTTGGGAGCACCACCTAGCGCAGCTATATTCTTGTCAAGAATTTCAGCAGCTGTTTGTGCATAAGTTAGCACCGGGATAATCGATAACACCGTCAAAAAGATCCGTTGTTTTTTCATGGAATCTGGAGCTAAAACAACATTTTAGTTCAAAAGTCGTAGTTGATGTGTGCTGGCACAATAACCCGTTACACCCATTTAGTAAAATGATATGGCCCCGTCATACGTTGGATAACTGGCAAGCCCTTCAACTCATCCCGGATTCCGGAAGTCAGTACAGGCATACTGAACACCCCGATCGGAATGAAAGACCAGATTATTAGCTATTGGGTTGATTTTGATCGTTTTTTGATGCCGTTGCCTCCGTTTACGGATTCGCTGGATAGCTGGATAGCCAGATAAAGGGTTTTTACTTTTTCGGTTTCTACTGACTTGCTTCGCCTGCCATGGGATCAGGTGTGCCATCCGTATCACCCGTTACCGTTCCGTGTGTCGGTAAATTTCTACCTCGTATTAACAATAGGCCAGCCACATGCGGAGCTGCCATCGACGTGCCACTCAGCGTAGTGTATCCGCCATTTTTGTATGTCGACGGAATACGGACGCCGTACGCACAGATATCTACGCTGCTGCCGTAATTGGAGAAGGATGCAAATCGATTCAGATTATTCATGGCCGATACCGTAAAGATATTGGCGTGATTCAAGCGCGCTGGCGAATAATCATTTGCGTTTTTTCCTTCGTTTCCGGCCGCAATGGCGAACAAAATTCCCGCGTTGGCAGCCTGCGTAATGGCACGTTCGAGGGTAGCAGATGTGCCCTCTCCGCCCAGGCTCATGTTGACAACGTCGCCTGCTTTTCCGTTCTGCACGACGTAATTGACAGCCTGGATAATCCCCGACAGCCGACCGTCACCATCTTCATCCAGCACGCGTAAAGCAACCAACGTAGCGCCAGAGGCAACACCCGTTACGCCTATGTTGTTATTTTTCGCACCAATAATACCTGCTACGTGGGTTCCGTGGCCATTTTCGTCGTCAGCCGAAGTTTGGCCACTCACAAACGACTTACTACGTTGCGTATCGACATTCAAATCAGGGTGATCCAGGTCGATACCCGTATCAATGATCCAGGCAGTTTTGTTAGTTTGCAAATCGCCCCGACCGTAACCCGTTTGCTTCACATTCCAGGTCAATGTTGATGTAGTCGCTACGTCGACGCAGCTACACATCGACATGATTCGATCGGGTTCTACGAGTGCAACAGATGGATCTTGCCGGAGTTTTTCGGACTCAGCTTCGGTCAGATGAGCCAGAAAACTCGTTTGTGCACCCGAGGCCAGTATTTCGGCACGTGGATTGGCTACAGCATAATTCGTGAGCAACTGTCCAGCCAGCACTTCGGCCGCAGCAGCGCGCGCATTGGGAGAGGTTGGGAGCGATTGCGTTAGCTGATACGTAACGATATACGAACCCGCAATGGCGACTCCATTGTTGGAAGAAGCTTTTACCAAACAGTCGGCCGAAAGGGTGGTCGGTTCGATACTATTATCAGACTGGCAACCGAACAGACTAAGGCCAACCAAAGCGACGTTGGTGAGCGTCGCAAGCGGAAGAAAACGTCGCATAAACTACGTACGAAAACTTTAAGTGGAGAAAGAATAAATCGTACAGGTTTAGGCCATGCGCCGTTTCGGATCTGGTTTGTAATGAGCTATACGTAGTAAACGTAACAGACGTTGCGTTTGGTTGCCGTAATCTCTATTTTTTCAGTGGAATAAACACAACTTTTCCGGCCGCCGGAAAGCGGGTTTCGGCGATCGGCGAACCGTAGTGTTGTTCGAATACCGCCACCTGATGGGGCGTCAGTAAATCGGGGTAGAGGTTAATTCCGGCGAAATTATTTTTCTGTAAAAAACGGTCCAGAAATTGCCAGTCCTGATTTGTAAATGAATAATTCGGTTGTAGCCGTTGAGGCCAGCCATCACGCAGAAACGGCTGAATCTGATCGGGATGGAGCCGTCCGAAATATTGCCCAACTCCACTCTTGTCGTAGAACCGCCGAAAGGTGAAAACCGCGTTCTGTTGACGGTAATAGGGGCAGAGGCCTTCTTCTGCGCCAACCCCGTTAGCGCCCACTGTACAGAACGGCCAGTCGAGCACGGCAACGCCCGGCTGCTCACGAACAATGGCACAGTAACGTAGCAAACTATCCGACGCTACGTTGACAGGTTGAAATAACCGCAGATAATACCCCGTCGACCATTCGGCCAGCATCAATCCGAGAAGCAACGCAACGCCGACCTGACTAAGCCGTCGACGAGGCCAGTTGATGGGCAATGCCAGCAAACAAAGCAGTACTGGATACACCAAACTAGCACGGCCACCGTGTCGATTGAAGCTAAACCAGGGAAACAGTTTAAGTGTCGGTAAAACCACCGGATGATACAGCAAGCAGAGCACCAGCATCAGTACAATCGGCAGCCAGAGCGCCATCCGACGACGTATCTGCCAGAAACCGATGCCTGCCAATAGAGTCAGGTACAAGCCCGGACTGCCTTGCCCGTAACTCTCGAACGTATCGCGAAACCATCGCTGATACGGTATGTCGTAACTATCAATACCGGGCAAATACGGCAGAAACAACCGGATCGGATGCGACCAGGCGCGTAATTCCGGCACAGCGCCAAAATTGAATTCCCAGGCTGTAAAGGCAATTTGCAACGTAAGCGGCAAATACAGATAAAGACTGAAAAAGACCATCAGAAGCCAGAATAGCGTACCCGATTTATGCCGTTCCCATTGATCCTGTGCATACGCGATGCCAGATGAAACCAACGTAGTACGAAAACGCTGGTACAGAATAACCGCTAAAACCGGGAGCACTAACGTAGTAAACGTCAGCGCAAAGCCGGCTACGTAACCCAATTCCTGTCCCAGTATCTGTACATGCATCCAAACCCAAAAAAGTACGTAAGGCAGCGAAACCAGCTTTTTATTCACCACATCATACAGAAAGCGATACGTAGCAACGATGCACAACGTAGTCCAGTGACCGACACAGACGTTCATGTGAACGGGAAATTTCCAGATAGCGTAGAAATTAAATACCGACACAATCAAACTGACAACTATCGATTTCACTACGCCAAACCGTGTTTGCAGCAGTATGTAGGTACCAAGAGACGTAACGAGTAGCGTGTAGAGGTAGTACGTTTGCAGATAGGGGCCGGGACCACCGAACAACACGTAGCAGAGTCGATACCAATAATCGCGCTCGAAGCCCCAGTCCAGAAATACCTGATTGGTGCCGTATGGGTAAAAGGTTTGCGTATTGGTCAGGTTAAGGTGCGGAAACGGATTGAACGACAGGTTTTTGGTGAAAAAATAACCCACGTATTCAAACTGATCGGTATCGCTCCCGTCGGAAAGTGGATGACTGAAATCGCCGATGATCCAACTCCCTAAAGCGGCTGTCAGCACCCCTAACAGGATCAGCCCGAACCAGCTTCGCGTATGGCTTTCAGTTGTCAAACCATTTCCTGAAGAAAGGTAAGAATACGTACTAAGCTGGCTCATTCGTAGAGATTACGGGTTGATCGACGGTGCGGGTAGACAAAAGTCTTTGTAAACGGCTATTTTTGCAAAAAATTAAGTTAGGCGGCTGCCCTGCCGCACTGAATATCGGCGGCTTTTAAGGCTGCATTCACAATTATGGCTGACTACAACCACCGCGAAACGGAAAAATATTGGCAACAGTTTTGGGATAATCACGATACGTATAAACCTGAAACGCAGACAAATAAGCCCAAGTACTACGTATTGGATATGTTTCCGTATCCATCGGGAGCGGGTCTGCACGTTGGGCACCCGCTGGGATACATTGCGTCGGATATTGTTGCACGGTACAAGCGCCTGAAAGGGTATAACGTACTGCATCCAATGGGATTCGACTCCTTTGGTTTACCCGCCGAGCAGTACGCGATCCAGACCGGGCAGCACCCGGCAATTACGACCGAGCAAAACCGCGAACGGTACATCGAACAGCTAAAAAACATCGGATTTAGTTTCGACTGGACCCGCGAAGTCCGCACCTCCGATCCCGCGTATTATAAATGGACGCAGTGGATTTTTATGGAACTGTTCCGTTCGTGGTACAACCGCGACACCGACCGGGCCGAACCCATCGAAACCCTGCTGAACAAGTTTTCAACGAACGGCACCACGGATGTAAATGCCGTTTGTGACGAAGATGCACCGACATTTACGGCTGCCGAGTGGAACGCCATGTCGGCGCAACGGTCGTACGAAATTACCTTAAAGTATCGCTTGACGTATCTAGCCGATGCCGTTGTGAACTGGTGTCCGGCGTTGGGTACGGTATTGGCCAACGATGAAGTAAAAGATGGCGTATCGGAACGGGGCGGGTACCCGGTCGAGCAGAAGCTGATGCGGCAATGGATGATGCGCATCACGGCCTACGCTGATCGTCTGCTGACCGGCTTAGAAACCGTCGACTGGACGGAATCGCTGAAGGAACAGCAACGAAACTGGATTGGAAAATCAGTAGGCGCTTCTGTGAAGTTTGCGGTTGAAAATTCTCCGGCTACCATTGAAGTCTTTACCACCCGCGTTGACACGATTTATGGTGTTACGTTCATGGTGCTAGCTCCAGAGCATGAGCTGGTTACGCAATTGACCACGCCCGAACAGCGTGAAGCCGTAGAGAACTACGTAAATGCCGCTAAAATGCGTTCTGAACGCGACCGGATGGCCGATACAAAAGCCGTTTCGGGCGTATTTACGGGCAGCTATTGTATTAACCCGCTCAACAGCGAGAAGGTACCCATTTATCTGGCCGACTACGTACTGGCGGGTTATGGTACGGGTGCGGTCATGGCCGTACCGTCGGGCGATCAACGTGACTGGAACTTTGCAACGCATTTCGGCTTGCCGATCATTCCAATTCTGGACGCGCAGAAAGACATTGACCAGCAGGCCGATAACACGAAAGAAGGCCGTTATATCAACTCAGGTATTATCGATGGTATGACGTATCAGCAAGCCACACCAGCACTGATTTCCTGGCTGGAAGAAGGTGGCTTGGGGCGGGGAAAAGTAAATTTCCGGATGCGCGACGCCGTGTTTAGTCGTCAGCGGTATTGGGGTGAGCCGGTGCCCGTTTATTTCAAAGATGGTGGCGACGGCCAACCGTTACCTTATCTCATTGACGAAAGCGACCTGCCGTTAGAATTACCTGCTATCGACAAATACCTGCCTACCGAAACCGGCGAACCACCACTGGGTCGCGCCGAAGGCTGGAGATACAAAGGGCAGTATGAGTACGAATTGAGCACCATGCCTGGCTGGGCAGGTTCGTCGTGGTATTGGTATCGTTATATGGACCCGAATAACGACAACGAGTTTGCGAGTAAGGATGCCATCAATTACTGGCAGAACGTCGACCTCTACATCGGTGGCACTGAACACGCAACGGGTCACTTGCTCTACAGCCGCTTCTGGAACAAGTTCCTGAAAGACCGGGGCTACGTACCGCAGGAAGAGCCTTTCAAAAAGCTCATCAACCAGGGCATGATTCAGGGACGTAGCAATTTTATTTATAGGCTTAACACAAGTAATTATTTCGGAGGTGCAGCGGATGTAGAAGTAGTCTTTTTGCCAAGTATTCCCCCAATATTTATATCAAGTAATCTAAAGGAAGGGGTCGAAAATAGTGATATGACAAAGATCAAATATTTAAATGATCGTATGATGGAGATTCAACAATCACTCTGGCAAAAAAATCCAGAAACGAACAGCAGAATCATTTATAATCTTCCATCTAGATCGTTAACGACGCCACTGCATGTTGACGTAAACATTGTCGAAAATGACGTACTGAATGTTGAAGCCTTTAAGGAAGCACGGCCTGATTTAACAGAAAACGCCGAGTTTATCTTTGAACCGGATGGACGTTACGTAGTAGGAGCGGAGGTTGAAAAGATGTCGAAGTCGAAGTTCAACGTAGTGAATCCCGATATGATCGTGGAGAAGTACGGCGCGGACGTGTTACGGCTTTATGAAATGTTCCTGGGACCGCTGGATCAGGCGAAACCGTGGAATACGAACGGCATCGATGGCGTGTATCGCTTCATTCGCAAGTTCTGGCGGTTGTTCTACAAAGATAACGTAGACGGACCGAATACCTGGCTCGTAACCGACGAGCAGCCAACGCCCGCCGAACTGAAAATCCTGCACAAAACCATTCAGAAAGCCGAAAGCGATATTGAAGCCTACTCGTTCAATACGTCGGTGAGTGCATTCATGGTTTGTGTCAACGAGTTAAGTACGCTGAACTGCCATAAGCGGGCCATCCTGCAGGATCTGGTATTGATTCTGTCGCCGTACGCGCCACACATTACGGAAGAATTGTGGGCGGCTCTGGGCAATGAAGCGGGTACGATTTCGAAAGCGCAGTTCCCAGCGTTCAACCCGGCTTATCTGGTGGAAGATGCGTTCGAATACCCGATTCAGATCAACGGCAAAGTGCGTACCACGATCAGCTTCGCCATCGACCGCGCACCCACCGAAATCGAACGCGAAGTACTGGCCGACGAAATTGTTCAGAAATGGCTGGATGGTAAGACGCCGAAAAAAGTCGTCGTCGTTCCCAAACGAATTGTGAACGTAGTGATTTAAACGTAGTGTGGGCAGGTTTGAGAACCTTCCCTCACTACGTTTAAAGGCAAAAACACGCTAAGATTCAGGCTGCGCAAACAGCGTATTGACACTAATGGTGAAACCTGGTAGAACAGGTGCCGCCGAGCAGACGTCATCTTCGAGACAAATAGTTACATGTTTACGGGAGGTGTACACATAAACGACTTCCTGCTCCGGGTTGATGTTCCAGATCACCTGAACACCCGCCTTAAAATATTCGGCGATTTTCTCTTCAATTCGATAAGCCTGATCCGTTTCCGATAAAACTTCGATTACAAAGGCTGGTATAACGTCTTCACCACTTCGGGCGTGTTCTACCTGTCCGTTCGTGAAATAAGCGATGTCAGGTCGGCGCATTTGGATAGGAGTAAGCATCACATCTGGCTCAGCCATCAGCATCCCTTTCTCATGATACCCTTTTTCGATAAATAGCCTGTTCAGAATGCCGTAGATGAAATACTGTTTTTTTTTCATGCCTGAAAACCGGATGATTTCCCCATCGTTCCATTCATACTTGAATCCGTCGTTGGGTTCCCAATCAATAAAGGCTTCCAGCGTTTGAGGAAATAGTGGACCGGACGCTTGTAGCATGACGTTTGTTGTTTGGGTGAATTTACGACCAGAATAGGAAGAAATTGTCACAGATGTCAGGCCAAACTGGCTTCCGACTGCTGAGTCGCCAGCGCGTCACGTACCTGCGCGGTCAGCGTGAGCGAGTATTTGCGGGCTTCGTGGTCGAAAACAGGTGCCGAGATAATCAGTTCGTCGGCTTTCGTCTGATCAATGATGTCGGCCAATTTGCGCTGTACGGTTTCCGGTGAACCAACGGCTGAGAAACGTAATGCCTGCTCAACACCCGCCTGCTCAAACTCTGACCAAAACTCATCCATGTTATCAACGGGCGGCTGCATCTGCCGGGCTTTTCCCCGACGAATAGCCAGAAACTGCAGTTTCATAGATGTAAACAACCGTTCGGCTTCGCGGTCGGTGTCGGCCGCAATGACGTTAACGGCTACCATTGCGTAGGGTTTTTCCAACTGATTCGATGGCTTGAATTTCGCTCGATAGACAGCCAGTGCCTGCATCAGATCGTTTGGGGCAAAGTGCGACGCAAAGGCATAGGGCAAACCCAGCGCAGCGGCCAGTTGCGCCCCAAACAAACTTGATCCCAGAATCCAGATTGGAATGTTCAGCCCGTTGCCCGGTACCGCCTGAATAAACTGGTTCACGTCCTCATCGGGCTGAAAATACTGCTGTAACTCAACCACATCCTGCGGAAACGTATCGGGGCCGGTCAGATTCCGACGTAATGCCCGTGCTGTCATTTGATCGGAGCCTGGCGCCCGACCCAATCCCAGATCAATTCGGCCGGGGTAAAGCGATTCTAACGTACCAAACTGCTCAGCAATGACCAGGGGCGAGTGATTCGGCAACATAATCCCGCCAGAACCGACGCGAATGGTTTTGGTGCCGCCCGCTACGTAGCCAATCACCACCGACGTAGCGGCACTAGCCACACCCGGCATATTATGGTGTTCGGCCAGCCAGTACCGATTATAGTTCAGTTTTTCAGCGTGTTGCGCCAGATTGAGTGTATTACGTAGCGCCTGCGTAGCGGTGTTTCCGGCTACGATGGGCGATAAATCCAGAATTGAAAAGGGAATCATAGTTCGTTTTCGATGAGATTAATGAAGGATGAGTTACATCCTCGATACGTCAATTCAGGGTGGATTCGAGTACCTTTGTGACTTTTATCAACAACGTTCCATAGCGGATCGGTTCCTGAGTCCATTACGCGCTGTGATGGTTTGGCAAGCCGCCCGTCACTTAGTTATCATAGCATGAAATACGCTTTTCTGATGGGGATGGGCTTATGCCTGACCGCCTGCGCTCCCAAAACAACTACGAATCTTTCGGCTCGGGAAACGACTGATTTCTTTCAGTATAAACCCAATCGGGCGCCACTTATTTCGGTTCATCGGGGTGGGGGCGACCTGAAAAACTACCCCGAAAACTGCATCGAATCCTTTGCCTACGTAGCCAGTCAGATCAGTACGTCGGCGCATCCGGCCATTATCGAATGCGATATTGATCTGACCAAAGACAGCGTGATGGTGATGATGCACGACGCTACGCTCGACCGGACCACGAATGGCACCGGCAAGCTCATCGACAAAACCTACGCCGAACTTGGCCAGTATCGGCTGGAAGACAATATGGGAAACGTAACGCCCTACAAAATTCCGACGCTGGAAAACGTACTGCGTTGGGGTAAGAATCGGGTGTATTTTACGCTTGATGTGAAACGGAACGTATCGTTTGCAAAAGTGGTTGAGATGATTCACAAAACGGGGGCAGAAGCGTATTCCTGCGTGATTACGTATAATGCGCAGGATGCGGCCAAAGT
>NZ_JBMDWV010000157.1:0-14082 GCF_048594605.1 Spirosoma sp. | reverse complement strand
GATCTTTTTCGACAGTTAGGAGAACAGGGTTTAATGGGTATATTAGTGCCGGTCGAGTACGGAGGAGTAGGCTTAGGCTACGAAGAATACGTAACGGCCATTGTTGAGTTATCCAGGGTAGACGGCGCCGTAGGCTTGTCGATGGCAGCGCATAATTCCTTGTGTACAAATCATATTTTATTATTTGGTACGGAGGTTCAGAAACAAGCCTATCTGCCACGATTGGCAAGTGGCGAATGGTTAGGCGCCTGGGGATTGACCGAACCTAACACGGGCTCCGATGCCGCCAACATGCGTACAACCGCTGTTCGTGATGGTAACGATTGGGTATTGAATGGAGCAAAAAACTTTATAACCCACGGCAGGAGCAGCAACGTAGCCGTTGTCATTGCTCGAACCGGCGAAGCGAATACACCGCACAACGCGACAGCCTTTGTTGTTGAACGTAACACGCCAGGTTTTTCGGGCGGTCGTAAAGAGGACAAACTCGGTATGCGAGCTTCCGAAACGGCCGAAATGTTGTTTCAGGATTGCCGGATTCCAGACGCACAACGGTTGGGGAAAGTAGGCGATGGTTTTATTCAATCACTCAAGGTGCTCGATGGTGGTCGCATTTCAATTGCAGCGCTAAGTCTGGGAATTGCCAGCGGAGCTTATGACGCTGCATTGACCTACGCAAAAGAGCGGGAACAATTTGGACAACCAATTGCTAATTTCCAGGGCATCAGCTTTAAGCTGGCCGATATGGCAACCGACATCGAAGCCGCTAAACTTTTGGTTTATCAGGCTGCGGCTTTAAAAGACAAAGGAAAGCCGGTGACAAAAGAGTCGGCAATGGCGAAATTATTTGCGTCTGAAACAGCCGTTCGGGTGGCTAACGAAGCGGTTCAGATTTTTGGAGGTTATGGCTACACAAAAGATTTCCCGGTTGAGAAATTTTATCGAGATGCTAAACTTTGCACGATTGGTGAAGGAACCAGCGAAATTCAGAAAATCGTGATTTCCAGGCAGATATTAAAATAGGAAAAAGGGAAGGACTATTGAAATTCAATAGTCCTTCCCTTTTTCCTTTACCCTATTTCTATACGGCACTGCTACGTCCCTTAATCAGAGCAGCAATACCGAGTATGATCACAGCGCCAACGAATGCCGTCAATATTTGATCGACCATACCACCGTCGCGGCCAAAAATCCAGCCACCTACGAAGCCACCTGCAATACCGAGTAAAATTTCGGCAAAAAGTGAAAATGAAAACCGCTTAAACACGAGGTCTGCCAGCCAACCAGCAATGGCACCTACCAGTATTGATACTAAGATTCCCATGATTTTTATGTGTCGAGTTAGTTAAGTAATCAAAAACAGTTATATAACGACTCGCTTTCTGTTTTGTTCAAACGTTACAATCTATGGTTGATTTTATACCAATCACGACAAGCATCCGCCCCGTCTGGCCGTGCTCAGCCCGGTACGAAAAATAATCATTGTTGTGCACAACCGTTGAGAAACCAGAGATTGCGATCTGATTCTCAGGTATGCCAAAATCAGTCAGGAATTTTGCATTCGCTGCCTTTAAATCAATAAAACTTTTGCCACTACGCGGGTCATCCCGTCTGAAAGCAATCGAAAATTGTTCCGCAACTTCCGGTCCTACTTCAAACGAACATTCGTCAATACACGTACCAACGTAAGCGTAGCAGTTTTCGGCTGACGTACCAAATTGCTGCTGCATCGCGACCAGCGTCTTTGCCACAAGTGCTCCGGCCGTTCCTTTCCAGCCCGCATGAATTGCCGCTACGCCCTTGTTTCTTTGATCGTAAATCAGAATAGGCGTGCAATCGGCAACTGTCACGCCAATGAGCAGACCGGGTCTATCCGTAATTAGCGCATCATAGCCATCATAACGTCCTGGCTCAGTTGCGTACAAAATTTCAGTGCCGTGAACCTGATGAGATGAAGCAAACTGAGCATCAGCTGCGCCAACCGCTTCGAAGAAACGACGGCGATTTTCATCAACGTTTGCGGGGTCGTCAGACGTATTGATTCCCAGATTGAGTGATTCGAATGGCGCCGGACTAACGCCCCCGTGACGCGTACTTTCGGCAGCGATTAGTTCAGGGAACGTTGAGAAAATTGCAGGAATATGGTATGAAACATTTGAAGGAATAGATACTTCAGACATATTAATCAGGATTGACCAGACAAATTTGCGGTTTAAGCCACTGCAATCCAATAGACCGCTCGCTCAGCCATCCTTACTTTTTAACCACTTATCCAATCCGTTTACCGCTCCAGTAGTTTGCAATACATAGTACTATACAGCCTTATACCTTTGATACAACAATCGGAGAGAAACCGACCTGCTTTAGAACAACCAAAAACAACATACTACTATGAAAACGCTTATCAAATCACTCGCATTGGCCCTTACATTGGGTTTTATTACATTTACCGCTTCAATCAGTGAAGCAAAACCAATTGGGCGTCCAACCGCGGCAGTAACTTATAAAACTGGTATCTACACGACCGTAAACGGTAAATTAAGCATCGCGCTTGACAAAGAAACGGGGGGGCCAGTTGACATTCGTCTGAAAGCAGCCAATGGACGAGTACTTTTCAGTGAACGTCTTGGTAAAAATGAACAGACCTATCGCACCCGGTTAAACCTGGATGATCTGGTAGACGGTGTTTATCAGCTGGAGATTACCAACGGTGTCGAAACAACGACCCAAACGATAACGCTGTCAACTAGTCACCCCTCCCTATCAAATCGTGTCGTTTCTGTAAATTAAGTATTGCTCACCATTCACTCTTAGTCATTTGCAAAGCCCCCATTCCTTCAGTCGAATGGGGGCTTTTTTATTATGATTACGTACAATAGAACTCGATAGAAAATTTACTAAGTCCAGGAATCCATGCTTAGTATTGACGTAAACGCTACGTCGACAGATCAATAGACCGGCAAAAAATGTCAGTAAGAATTCAGTTCTTCACTTTGGCAGGTTTAATAAGGAAGAAAGGGCGAAAAGGCTAATCAATCGACCTATCGCTTTTGTTGTATATTCAAGAAATTTTTGACTTACCGTAACCTCTTCTATTTCACAAATCAGTAACTATTTATCCCTAGAACGCTGTTTATAGTGACTACACAACCCTTTATTGCTTCTACATCATGGTCTGAGGTTGTCCACGACGCTGCTTTCTGGACAAGGTTAGCAGAAACACTCTTACCAGATTACGTTAATACATGCCGGTGGTTTGCGGGTAAAGCCCGACTGCAAACTGGTTTTAAGGTGCAAACAATTCACTCCTTACAATTACCTGATGGCGACGTATCGTATTTGTTGATATTGGAAGCCAGTTACGCCGATGGCATTTCCGAACATTACCTCTTACCCCTTTCATTTATTGCCGATCATATAGCGCTTGCGTTATCTTTTCAGGTGGCCGATATTCCCGAAAAAGGCCGTATTGGCGACGTAACACTCGGCGGATATACAGGCATTGTGATTGATGCGATTTATGACGACCGTTTTCGACAAGTCTTGTTTTCGGCAATCTATCATCACCAAACGCTTTCGCAAACGGACGGTCAATTGGTTTTCTATCGGGGAAAAGGGCTCGAAGAGGGCGACACTAGGCTGACCTCGACCGTATTGCCTGTCGATTCGAGCAATTCGGCCATGATTTTTGGGGATAAATACTTTTTAAAACTCTACCGAAAACTCTTTGAGGAAACGAACCCGGAAGTCGACATGGTTGCGTTTCTGACCGATGAGAGCAATTTTACGAATATTCCAGCTTTTGGTGGTAGCATTATCTGGCAACGTAACGACCGCCCTGATGTAACACTCGGCATGATGCAGCGAATGGTCCAGAATGATAAGGACTCGTGGATGCAAACCGGCGATTACCTTAATGATTTTCTGTATGGCGTACCAAACCGGATGTTTGCTATTCGGGAAGACGTATTCGATAAAGTTGAACTACTGGGCCGTCGGACGGGTGAGTTGCACTGCGCTCTCTACAAACCCAATCGGCCTAACGTATTGACCAACGACGCTTTTGCACCGGAACCCTTTACGGATGAATACCGCCAGTTTCTGATTCAGCGTTTCGAGAATTTGCTCGAACGCCGGTACGCGCTCCTGATCGACAATTATACGAAACTCGATTCGCAGGCGCAGCGGCTGGCCTGGGTGTTTATGGAAGCCAAAGAAATGATTGAGACATTCATCAATGATTTCCGTACGCGCCCGCTCGATTCACTACGTATCCGTATTCATGGCGATTATCATCTAGGGCAGGTACTGGCTACGGAGAATGATTTTGTGATCATCGACTTTGAGGGCGAACCTGAAAGCAGCATTCGTGAGCGGAAAATCAAACACTCACCCCTGAAAGACGTAGCCGGGATGATTCGGTCGTATCACTACGCGGTTTCGGCTAAACTCTTCAACTCTGCTGAAACAGAAGGTATTGAACCAGAGCATTTGCAGCGAGTTTCCGACCGCTGGTTCTATCTCATCCGCGATACGTTTCTGGATGCCTATTTAGATACTTTCGGCGCGCCACATCCTTTATTTAAGAACAACACTGAAATCAATTTTTTACTGCTGATTTATTTGCTGGAGAAGGCGGTTTACGAGTTAGGCTACGAAATCAGTTATCGACCGTCGTGGGTAAAAATTCCGCTGAAAGGCATTATCGACGTAGTGCGCGAAATCGAAAAAATTCGTCTAAGTGATGGAAATCCGACTCCTGACGTACCGATGCTACAGACCGGTTTGCTTCAAACACAACGTACCTAGTTTTCTCATAAATCAGCCGACAAATTGACAACGTCATTCGTAGGAAGGCTAAGTTTTTTTCTAACTTTCCGACCCTGATTACGTTCACTACGTATCTCTACCAGTTCCAAACCTATGGCAAAACGCAAAGCCCCTGCACCTCCGGCCGAACCAGAACAGCCGGCTCAGCTACCCTCATCTACTCCATCTGTAAACGAATCCGCTCAATCTGACACAGCCCCTCAGAGCGATGGGCCTTATTCCCGATTCACTGATTTTGACATTTTCCTGTTTCGTTCGGGAAAGCACCACCGGCTCTACGAAAAGTTTGGCTCACACGTTGTTACGCATAACGGGGTCGTCGGGACGTACTTCGCCGTCTGGGCGCCATCCGCTCGTTACGTTGCCGTGATTGGCAATTTCAACAGTTGGGACAAAGGCAGTCATCCGATGAATGTCCGCTGGGATTCCTCTGGCATCTGGGAAACATTCATACCCGACATTGGCTCAGGCGAAACATATAAATATTTCATTGTTCATGAAGGCGGTCGCGAACTGGAAAAAGGTGATCCCTACGCGCACTTCTGGGAAGTACCTCCCCGAACAGCCTCCATTATCCGGGATACGTATTACGAGTGGCAGGACCAGGAATGGATGGCCAATCGGAAGGAAAAAAACGCACTGAATGCCCCCTTCTCAGTGTACGAAGTTCATTTAGCTTCCTGGCGACGCGACCCAGGCGATCCGGAACGCGAGCTGAGCTACGGCGAAATTGCCGATGCGCTGGTACCGTACGTCCAGGATATGGGCTTTACGCATGTCGAATTTATGCCGGTCATGCAGTACCCGTATGCTCCGTCCTGGGGATACCAGATTACGGGCTACTACGCGCCAAGCAGCCGGTTTGGTACACCACAGGATTTTATGCGCCTTGTTGAACGGCTGCATCAGGCGGGCATCGGCGTTATACTGGACTGGGTCCCCTCCCACTTTCCGGGTGATTCTCACGGACTGTATGAGTTCGACGGTTCGCACCTTTATGAACATCCCGATATGCGAAAAGGGTATCATCCTGACTGGAAAAGCTATATTTTCAACTATAGCCGACCGGAAGTTCGCTCGTTTCTGATCAGCAACGCTTTGTTCTGGCTTGATCGTTGCCACGCTGACGGACTGCGCGTTGATGCCGTTGCGTCTATGCTTTATCTGGATTATTCACGTAACGCCGGAGAGTGGGAACCGAATATGTTTGGTGGTCGGGAAAATTTAGAAGCGATTTCTCTGCTGAAAGAAATCAACGAAGCCGTTTTCAAAGAGTTTCCGGATACACAGACTATTGCGGAAGAGTCGACGGCCTTTCCGGGTGTATCGCGTCCGGTTTATACTGGCGGCCTGGGCTTTGGCATGAAATGGATGATGGGCTGGATGAACGATACGTTACGTTATTTCGAGCGCGATCCGAGTTACCGCAAATTTCACCAGGATGAATTGACATTCAGTACGATATATGCCTTTACCGAAAACTTCATGTTGCCTCTTTCGCACGATGAGGTGGTCTATGGTAAGCACTCGCTAGTCTACAAAATGCCAGGTGATGAGTGGCAACGCTTTGCTAATCTGCGGCTATTGTATTCGTATATGTTTACCCATTCCGGCACAAAGCTGTTGTTTATGGGTAGTGAGTTCGGACAAACCTCTGAATGGAAATTTGATGCCAGCCTGGACTGGCACTTGCTTGAGTTTGCGCCCCATAAAGGCATAGCGGCCTGCGTAAAAGCATTAAACACGCTCTACAAAACCGAAGCAGCTATGTATGAGCGCAACTTTACGTCCGACGGTTTTGAATGGATTGATACAACCGACCGGGAGAACAGCGTCATTACGTATATCCGTAAAGGCAACCGCTCTGAAGATACGTTACTGATTGTACTAAATATGACGCCTGTACCACGCCACGGTTATCGGATTGGCGTTCCATCAGAAGGCACCTACAAAGAGATTTTCAATAGCGACGCAACTGAATTTTACGGTAGCGGCCTCACCAACGTGGAGTCAATTACTACTCAGGAAGAAGCGTGGCACGGACGCCCGCAGTCCATTCAACTCGATGTTCCCCCATTAGGTGCCGTAGTGCTCAAAATGGTCTAAGCCATGAAGCCATAACCAGGATTTAAAGCAGTATCGAAATTCGTCTGGTAACAAAGACAATCCTTTAAATCCTGGTTATGGCTTCTATCTTTGTCGGCTACAACAGCCTGATAAGTTTGATGAAGAAACTCCTTGTCGCGTTCTTTACGCTGGTTTCCGTTTATGGTTTCGCCCAGTCTCCCGTCTCTAACCGTATTAGCAGCGGTGCTGATTTAGGGATGGCTTACACTACCCGCAATTACAATCCTTCTTTTACGTATTATCAACTGCTCAATTTTGGCGAAAAAAAGTTGTTTTCAATTGGCTGGACGTTACGTTTAGGCGCTTTCTACGGCGATAATCTTAACTATTACACGGCTCCGGCCCGGCTAACGCGTGAAAAAACCGGATTTAGCGCCATTGGTGCTCCACTTGTTATAAGCAATATCGATACCGTTCGTTACGATTACGTAACTATGACTTCGGCCAATTTTGGCGTCCGTGCCCAAATCAAATTAGGCCCAGTCGAAGTAGGAGCAAGTGCTGATTTACTAGGCTTAACAATCGGAAAATCACGTACTGGACGTATTGCATCTTCGACTGGCAAATTTACCAGACCTGACTCAACTACGGCTTATTTTCGGGGGGCAGATGTATTTCAGAGTTCTCGTCCGAGCCGTTTTAATGCGCGTCTGCTCGGCGATAACGACATTGGTACTCTTTCGACAGAAGTTTTCGCCCGTATTTTTATAAAACAGCGAGTGGGCATAAAAGCAGGCTATCAATGGCTTGTAACAGAAACTAAAATAGACAATCGGGATATTGTTGCCGATAACAATCGCTTCCGGAATCGGGTAGGTATGCCTTACCTAGCCGTGACTCTGCCTGTATTTAATTAGTTGAATTGTGAATGGTGACTTGCTGCTGCAATTAATACTCACTCATTCACAATCTATGTTTTAAACCTCGACTGGCTTCAAATCAAAATAGGTCTGAAAAATGGCGGCTCCTACCTCATTTGTCCGAGTCTGAAAATTGTCGAGATACTGATGCAGCCCCATTTTAAAGATATCGGCCGTTTCTGTAAACTCTATATCGGTACGTAGTTTGGAGAGCGTCCGTTCGGCTAAATTACCGAAGCCATTTACCATGTTATTCCCTGAAATCTCATAAAGGGACAATTCCGCCTGGCGAATGCAATGGGCAGTGGCACGGGGAAACGTTTTATCCAGCAGCAGAAACTCAACAATACTGGCTGGTGTCAGCGAACGATGGCGCTGACGATGCATGTTATACGCGCTCACCGACCTTAATACAGCCGACCAGATCATTAAATCGATGGTAGAGCCAACAGCTTCTATCTCCGGTAATAGCGTAAAATACTTGACATCTAGAAACCGGGACGTTTTATCGGCCCGCTCCAGAAATCGCCCAAGTCGGCCAAAATGCCAGGCCTCATTACGCGTAACCGTCGAATCAATAATTCCATAAAATAGCTGTACGCCATTGCGAATATCCAGGAAAAACTCCTGGGCTTCGACCTGCCCCCACTCCTTGTTGGGCGACGTATCGCGCACCATCAGGTAAAATTTGTTGAGTTGTTCCCACATCGATTTAGAGATAACCTCCCGAATCGTGCGTGCGTTCTCACGAGCTTCACTCAGACAGGATACAATCGAGTTAGGGTTGCGCTTATCGAATGTCATGAACTGAATAACATTCTCGCGTGTCGGATGCTGATAATATTTGAAAAAGCGATCATTATCAGCCGTGGCGATCAACAGAGGTTCCCATTGTTCATTCACATTTGGAGGCAAATCGAGAGCCAAATTAAAATTCACGCTCATAAACCGGGCGTAATTTTCGGCCCGTTCAATATAGCGATGCATCCAGTAAATAGAATTAGCAACTCGGCTTAACATAGGCTAGTCGTTCTAATAGTGAGCGGTGAATGACCAACAAAAATAGAACTTTGTGTCTATTGAACAAGGAATCACAATCAATTGTAGATTTCCTACAAAACAATCGTCTTAAAAGAAAGTAATTTACCAATCTTTCTCTCTTTGGATAGCATTATGAAAATACTTTATTCTCTACTAACAACCACTTTGCTGTTTAACTCGGCACTCTTCGCTAACCCTACTCCGACGAAGCCGTCTTCCAAATTCTACGAGATGCGGATTTACTATCCCACTCCGGGTAAATACGCTGAAATTGTGGACCGGTTTCGGCAGTACACAACCAAAATTTTCGAGAAGCACGGCATGGAAAATATCGGCTACTGGACACCAATCGATACGTCGCGAAAAGAAGTGATTTACATTCTGGCCTATCCAAGCCGCGAGGCTCGCGATGCGTCCTGGAAAGCGTTTGGCAGTGATCCGGAGTGGAAAGCTGTCGTTGCTAAAACAGAAGCGAATGGTAAATTAGTTGACCACGTTGATCAGATCTTCATGACCGAGGCTGATATATCACCCGCTATCAAGTTGAAGCAAGCCTCTCCTGAACGAACCTTCGAGCTACGTACCTATACAGCTTCACCAGGCAAACTGCCGAATTTATTAACGCGCTTTCGCGATCATACCCTGAAACTCTTTGAGAAACATGGCATGACGAACATTGGCTACTGGGTCACGCAGGAAAAAGATCCATCTGTTCAGTCCAAACTCGTTTATATTCTGGCTCACCCTGGCGAGACTGAAGGGAAAGCTCATTTTGAAGATTTTCGTAAAGACCCGGTTTGGGTAAAAGCGAAAGCTGAATCGGAAAAAGACGGATCGTTAACAACGAAAGTCGAATCGGTTTATATGAAGCCCACAGACTATTCGCCCATTAAATAATATAGTATCACATAAACGCAGAATGGCCCTGGTTGTGGAACCAGGGCCATTCTGCGTTTATGTGATACTACGTTCGGCTTATTCGGTACTAAACTGTTTTCACAGGGACTTTTGCGTGCTCGGGTTTCAGAACTACTACGTCTCGAATAATTCCACCAGCGTTTAGCTTGTCTACCATTTTATCGAGTAAAGGGATAGCCCATTCAGGAATATATTTGTCCGTAGTTTGAATAAGTACTTTCGGAAAATCATAGAGCGAGCGACCAAGACCAAACTGCACAGCGCATCGTTTCATGGCGTCACTAATCCCACCTTTCACAGGCTCGACGTTCGTTCGACTAGCGCCATCTGTTTTCCGAACAATTTCTCCTCCTGGCAAAACAGCGGTGATGGTACAAAGGAATCCTCCCTCTATTTCCCGAATTTCGTTCTGCCATCCTGCCCACCCAAATTGCTCATCAAAACGCTGCATGACACAACGGTTGGTGATATACGGCACTACAACGATCTTCTGACCATCTTTTGTCTGGCTTTGTACACGCCACTCCACTTCCTGCGCTGTTAGAGGAGCATTCAATACGTCTAAATTCATGAGTTGTTTACTTGTAGTTTGGTAATTTTCACGTTTGAGAAAGCCTTACCTGATGGTATTTAAGCAAATACATGTGGTTTCGATCCGCTTTGCAATATACTCATTTCTGGGAAGAAGGCCGGAGAAAATATGCCGATAAGCCATACCGAATACACGTAACCACTCTTCTGTGAGACTAAGTTGATACATATCGTTAGATAGGGATAAACCACTATGACGAACACCGGAGGGGCTGTAACCGAAAGTGCGGCAATGAAGGTAAAAAACTCTGGTTATCAACGCTGAGCTTGTCAGAATACAACAACAAAAAAGCCAAGCGAGACACTCTCTTGGCTTTCTGATTTACTCAACGTTATGAAAAACTTTTCTTTTCGACACAATTATAAAACAAAAATACAGGAAATTGATTCTATCTCAAAAAAAATTTTTAGCGCCGCCATATAAAATGCTGACTACCAATCATTTACATAATATACAGTAAGCATATTTATTAAAAAATTTAAGTATATATACCTACAAATTGCCTTAGCACCCGCATCCGTATGATCAGAAAATCAGGTGAATATTAGCCCATCTCGGATGGTAACAGTGCGGTCAGCAAGGGCAGCTAATGTTTCATTATGCGTAACGATAATGAAGGTTTGTCCGAGTTCATCCCGAAGTCGAAAGAAGAGTTGATGGAGCTCCTCGGCATTCCGTGAATCAAGGTTACCACTAGGTTCATCCGCGAATACAATCGCGGGTTCGTTGATCAGCGCACGCGCTACGGCAGTGCGCTGCTGCTCTCCCCCCGACATTTGGGAGGGCAAATTATTCAATCGATGCTGTAGTCCTAATGTGGTCAGCAGTGATTCAGCACGCTGGCGAACCGCCTGCTCGTCTTTTCCTGAAATAAACCCAGGCAGGCAAACATTCTCCAGCGCTGTAAACTCAGGCAACAAATTATTAAACTGGAATACGAAACCGATACGTTCGTTTCGAAATTTGGCTAGTTGGCGGTCGTTCAATGAGAACACGTTCTGACCATCGATTTGCAACTCTCCCGCATCAGGTCGATCGAGCGTACCAAGTATTTGCAGAAGGGTCGTTTTTCCGGCACCCGATGCCCCCACGATTGAGACAACCTCGCCGGGCTGAACCTGTAAATTAATGCCTTTAAGAACCGGTAAATTGCCGTAGTTCCGGCGAATATCAGTGGTTTGGAGAAGCGGATGCATGAAAAATGTTGAATGAGGAACGCTGAATGATGAATAGTAAAGTAAGATTTAGCCACTGGTGTTTACCATTCCTCCATCATTTCCTATTAACTTGCCGCACAAAAATACGATTTCCAACTCTCCTTGTTGCAGTTGTCATGAATATACACGAGTATCAGGGTAAAGAAATTCTCAAAAAATACGGCGTCCGCATTCAGGAGGGCATCGTGGCCGAATCGCCCGAAAAAGCCGTTGAGGCTGCCAAGCAGATCATGGCACAGTCTGGCTCAAAGTTTGTCGTTGTGAAATCGCAGATTCACGCCGGTGGACGCGGCAAAGGCAAAATCGTTGGCAGCGAGCAGCGGGGTGTAGCCCTGGCCAAGTCAGTTGATGATGTACGGGATATTGCCAAAAATCTTATTGGCAACGTACTGGTAACGCATCAGACTGGCCCCGAAGGCAAAAAGGTCAATAAAGTTCTGATTGCACAGGACGTGTTTTATCCGGGAGCCTCAGAGCCTAAAGAGATGTATCTCAGCATTCTGCTCGACCGTAGCAAAGCCTGTAACGTTATCATGGCTAGTACGGAAGGTGGTATGGATATTGAAGAGGTCGCCGAAAAAACGCCCGAAAAAATTGTAAAGGAATGGATCGACCCCGCCGTTGGTTTGCAGCCCTTTCAGGCACGTAAGGTTGCGTTTGGCTTAGGGCTTGAGGGCGAAGCGTTCAAAGAAATGGTAAAATTCGTTACGTCGCTATACAAAGCATATGTCGATACAGATGCGTCGATGTTCGAAATCAACCCCGTTCTTAAAACGTCAGATAACAAAATTCTGGCAGTAGATGCCAAAGTAAATCTGGACGATAATGCGCTCTACCGTCATCCTGACCTGGCTAACCTGCGCGACATCAGCGAAGAAGATCCGCTCGAAGTGGAAGCATCTTCCAATGACCTGAACTACGTTAAACTTGACGGAAACGTAGGTTGTATGGTGAACGGCGCCGGACTAGCCATGGCAACGATGGATATTATTAAACTGTCGGGTGGTGAGCCTGCCAACTTCCTCGACGTAGGTGGTGGCGCTAACGCTAAAACCGTGGAAGCGGGCTTCCGGATCATCCTGAAAGATCCGAACGTAAAGGCTATTCTGATCAACATTTTCGGTGGCATCGTACGTTGCGATCGCGTAGCAACTGGTGTTGTGGAAGCTTATAAAGCCATTGGCGACATTCCTGTGCCAATTATTGTTCGTTTGCAGGGAACCAACGCAGCTGAAGGCGCCAAAATTATTGATGAATCAGGACTGAAGGTACAATCGGCAGTAGAGTTGAAAGAAGCCGCTGAGAAAGTACGTCAGGTAATCGAGTCGCTCAAATAATTAACTCTGATCGACTTTCAATAAAAAAGCCGGAGCGAAACTCCGGCTTTTTCATTACCGTTTGTAATACTTCATTGCTTCAGGCATCAACGCCTGCAAATCTTTAATACGTCGTTCGTCGGAAGGGTGCGTCGATAAGAACTCTGGCGGTTTTTGCCCACCCCCTGCTTTTGCCATTCTTCCCCAGAACGTAACGGCTTCCTGCGGATTATAACCGGCCATAGCCATGAAGATCACACCCAGATGATCGGCCTCCGACTCCTGTTTACGGCTATGTGGCAAGGCTCGTCCAACCTGATAACCGATAGGCAAAGCTGCGCCTACGGCCTGTAGCAAAATTGAGTTGACTTGATTACCAGTGCTTCGGGCGGCTGTACCCGCTACAATCTGCCCGCCCTGAATCAGGCCATTAGCCAGAAGTCCTTCGCTCATGCGTTCGTTACCATGCTCGGCAATAGCGTGTGAAATCTCGTGCCCCATAACAGCAGCAGCGCCCGCTTCATTTTGCGTATAAGGCAAAATGCCCGTATAAAAAGCTACTTTACCACCAGGCATACACCAGGCGTTAACCTGTGGGCTTTGGATCAGATTAAATTCCCACTGAAAGCCTGCCAGGCGATTACCAAGGTTATTGGCGTTCAGGTATTGTTCCATAGCCTGGCGTAGCCGATTGCCAACCCGCCGAATCATTTCTGCATCACTCGTGCCCCGTACAACCTGGCTCGTATCCAGAACACCTTTATAGTTCGTAAAGCTAAGCGGCAACAACTGCTCATTCGGTACCAGTTTTAACTGTTTCCGACCCGTAATCGGTACTTTCTGGCAGCCGATAGCAAAGCTGATTACCAGCATCGCAATGAGTGCGTTTTTCATCTTTTGTGTAGTTTATTTTTGACTATTTGTTCTGACGATATATGACCCGCAACGTACCTGATTTGTTCAAATTTTTCTGGGTTGCTACGGTCAAGCCCTCTTTAGTCATTAGATTTGCGCTATTCCTTTAGGTTTAATCAGTTATTTGTTATTCATTGAACCCTTGTTCTCTGCTGAAAATGTTAAAAGGCTGTCTGGTTGTACTTAATCTATTGTTATGAAAATTATTTGTGTTGGCCGAAACTACGTTGAACATATTCAGGAACTCAACAATGAAAAACCCGAAG
>NZ_JBMDWV010000156.1:0-11260 GCF_048594605.1 Spirosoma sp. | reverse complement strand
CGGATTATTTTCCAGGATTTTGAAAAATCCAACTGGACCTGGGACCACGAAGCGCAACAGTATTACTGGCACCGCTTTTTTCATCACCAGCCCGACCTGAATTATGATAATCCGCTGGTTCAGGAAGAAGTGTTCAGGATGATTGATTACTGGTGCGAGCTGGGCGTGGATGGATTTCGGCTGGATGCCGTACCGTATCTGTTCGAGCGGGAGGGCACGAATGGTGAAAACCTGCCCGAAACCCACGCATTTCTAAAAAAATTACGCAAACACATAGATGAGCATTTTCCGGGCGTAGCGTTTCTGGCTGAAGCCAATATGTGGCCCGAAGATTCAGCATCGTACTTCGGCAATGGCGATGAGTGCCATATGAACTACCACTTTCCGGTAATGCCCCGTCTGTTCATGGCGCTGCAGATGGAAGACCGATATCCGGTCACCGACATCTTCGATCAAACTCCTGCTATTCCCGACAATTGCCAGTGGGCCATTTTTCTGCGCAACCACGATGAACTAACGCTGGAAATGGTGACCGACGAAGAGCGGGATTATATGTACAAAACCTACGCCAGAGATCCCAGAGCGCGCATTAACCTGGGTATTCGCCACCGGCTGGCGCCACTGTTGGGTAATAATCGGAAGAAGATCGAGCTGATGAACAGCCTGCTGTTTTCGCTACGTGGTACACCGGTTATTTATTACGGGGACGAAATCGGTATGGGCGACAACGTGTACCTGGGCGACCGTGATGGTGTACGTACGCCCATGCAATGGTCGCCGGACCGGAACGCCGGTTTTTCGATGGCAAATCCGCACAAACTCTACCTACCAACCATTCTTGATCCCGAGTATCATTACGAATCCATTAATGTAGAAACACAACGCCGGAATACGTCGTCACTGTTCTGGTTCATGAAGCGGATGATTACGTTACGGAAGCGATACAAAGCCTTTGGCCGGGGCGATCTGAAATTCCTGAACGTCGAAAATCCGAAAGTACTGGCTTTCACTCGTACGTACGAAGACGAAACCCTGCTGATTATTATTAACTTATCGAAGTTCGCACAGCCCGCCGAAATTGAACTTAACGGGTTTAATGGCTACGTGCCCGTCGAAGCATTCAGCCGAAATCCGTTTCCGGCTATTTCTGAGTCCGAAACGTATTTCTTTACCCTGGCTCCGCACGATTACCAATGGTTTGTACTGGAGAAGGCCCATACGAACGTAGTGTCTCCCCTTCAGCTACCTACGCTTCACGTTGCCCTTTGGGGACAGATTTTGGGCAATGGTTCCCGCGAACGACTAGAAACCAAGGTCTTACCGGATTACCTGCTCAGAACTGACTGGTTCCGTGAAAAAAGAGAAACCATGCGGAGCGTTTCGATCCTGAACCACGCTCCCTTAAAGTTGCCGGTTGGGTCTGCCTTTATGCTTTTGCTTGAGATTTCATACGAACGGGGTTTGCCCGAAATATTCCAGTTAATCGTAGCATTTGCCGACAAGGCGCAGGCCGCTAAGCTCGCTCACAGTTGTCCGCAGGCAGTGCTGGCTAATCTGGAACTGGGTCATGAGTCGGGCGTGCTTTGTGATGGGCTGTATTTGGCGGAAGTTCAGCAGGCACTGCTTCAGAAAATGGTCCAGCACAACCGACATATCGAAGGCAATATCGTCTTTCAAAGCAGATCGGCACTGACCGATTACGTCCGGGAGCACAATGTTATAAAATCTAAATTAATCAGTTCAGAACAGGATTATGCCACTGTGGCCTACGACCACTGTTATCAGCTAAAGATGTACAGGAAGGTCGATCTGTCTGTAAATCCAGACACCGAAATTACTCAATTTCTTTCGGAGACCGCCGGATTTACAAACGTTCTTCCGTTTGCCGGAGCGGTCGAAATGATTACAGGGGGCGAACCAGTCACGCTGGGGGTTATGCAGGAAATGATAGCCCAGCACGGCGATGGGAAACACTACGTCCTGGAACGTATCAACAATTTTATCGAGCGAATACTAGCGCGCGATCCGGTGCAGTTAGCCGTTTCGCTGGCCGCACCACTCGGTACGTTAAGCCAGCCTGTTCCGTTTACTACGTTACCGCCCGAAACCCAGGAATTACTTGGACACCGGGCCGCTCAGCAGGCCCGGCTTCTGGGCATACGTATCGGCCAGATGCACCGGGCACTGGCTTCCGATACGTCGCATAAAGATTTTGCGCCGGAAGAATTCTCCCTGCATTACCAGCGGTCGCTGTTTGCCGGTTTTCAGTCACTGGTCCGCGAAAGTTATCAGGCTCAAAAACGAAATCTGCTACGCCTTCCAGATGATGTACGACGGGATGTTGAACAGATGCTGGCCCGAAAAGACGACGTATTGACTCTGTTTAAGCGGATTTACCGCCAAAAGCTCGACAGCACGAAAATTCGAATTCATGGCGATTTACAACTGGAAAAAATTCTGCTGACCGGCAAAGACCTGGCAATTCAGGATTTCGGTGGCGACCCGACCCGTAGCTACAGCGAACGCCGACTAAAGCGGTCTCCCCTGCGCGACGTAGCTTCTATGATTCGTTCGTTCTACTACGTTGGTTACGAAGGCTTTTTGCAGACAAATCAGGTACCGACAAATGATACGTTCCGGCTGCTTCCTTATGCCAAATTCTGGGCGAGGTGCATGAGTAACTTTTTCATGGAAGCGTATCTGGAAACGGTTCAGGGTAGTTCCTTCATTCCCAAACAGCCCGACGACTTCCAGATGATGCTGGAAACGTACCTGCTCGAAAAAGCTATTTCAGATTTAAATTTTGAGCTAAATAACCGTCCCGACTGGGTACACGTTCCGCTGCAACTTATTCAATCGATTGTTGGGAAACCCAACGTATCAGTCGCAGCAAACGTACTCCTGGAAGAAGAAGCGGTGCTGGGTACTATTGCTGATATTTAATCGAAGCGTATGCATTCTTCGCTGAGTACACAACGGATACCGCAAAGAGCGTAAAGAAAACACCTTGTGCACTCTTTGCGGAAAACCGTTGTGCACTCAGCGATTAAAAACATATACGTTCTGTAAATTGTGTTGCATGAAACAATCCAATCACTACGTAGTATTTCTTCTCTTTTTCGTATTAAATCCGACGCTAGATAAAGCGCAGCCTGTTCTCGAAAAAACACGCTCCGCTAAACAAACACAACTAAGTCCCGATGAGCAGTTTGGCGAGTTATTTAAGGCGGTCCAGTTAAAAACCGTATTTCCCGATTCGAAAACCTTTGCCGACTGCATTCCGAAGTTTCCTCGGGCAGCGATTCTGGCCAAATACGAGAAAGCCCGAAAACAGGCCGACTTCAACTTAAAAACGTTTGTCCTGCAGCACTTTACGTTACCGATCAGGCCAGCATCCGGCTATTCTAGCAAAGTAGGGCAGTCAGCTCAGGAGCACATTACTGACTTATGGGCGGTGCTGACCCGGCCGGATACACCTAAACCTACATCAGACGAGCAAGTAGGTTCGCTTATTCCATTGCCCAAACCATACATAGTGCCTGGGGGGCGCTTTAGCGAGATTTATTACTGGGATAGTTATTTTACGATGCTTGGCCTACGTGCCTCAGATCGGGCGGCTCAGATCAGGAATATGGTCGATAACTTTGCCTATCTGATCCGGACTGTTGGTTATATTCCTAATGGTAACCGGACTTATTTTCTGGGTCGGTCGCAGCCTCCGTTTTTCTCGTTTATGGTGAACCTGTTATCCGAAATACAGGGCCGTCGGATTCTGCTTACTTATTTGTCCGAACTGCAAAAAGAATATGATTTCTGGATGGCTGATAAAGATCAGCTAAACGCACAGCAACCAGCGCGCCGGCGGGTTGTGCGGCTGGATGAAGGAGTGTACCTGAACCGACATTTCGACGACAAACAGACACCCCGCCCCGAATCGTACCGGGAAGATGTCCAACTAGCCCGATCATCCAAAAATCCTTCGCTACTTTATCGACAACTTCGCGCTGCCGCCGAATCAGGCTGGGACTTCAGCAGCCGGTGGTTGGGTGATGGCAAAAACCTGCGTACCATTCACACCACCGATTTTATACCGGTAGATTTAAATGCGCTGCTCGTAAATCTGGAGCAAACCCTGGCTAGTGGCTATCGACTTAAGGGCAATCAGATACAAGCCAGAAAATATGAAGAACTAGCCCAGCAGCGACGTAATGCCATCCAGCGCTACTGCTGGAATTCGAAAAACGGATTCTATTTCGACTATGATTTTGTTGCCCGAAAACCGTCTTCAGTCTATTCACTAGCGGGCGTTTATCCGCTTTTTGTTAAAATCGCTACGTCGGCACAGGCAGTAGCGGTAGCCCGTAAACTGGAGCAATTATTTTTGAAGGCAGGCGGGTTAACCACTACGTTGATACGTACCGGTGAGCAGTGGGACGCCCCTAACGGCTGGGCACCCCTGCAATGGATAACAATTCAGGGGCTACGTAATTATCGGCAGCTACCACTCGCGAATAAAGTTAAAACGAACTGGGTAGCCGAGAATCTGCGGGTTTATAAAGCGTCGGGGAAGATAGTCGAAAAATACGACGTGATCAGCACGGCAGCGGCCAAGGGTGGAGAATATCCCAATCAGGACGGTTTTGGCTGGACTAATGGGGTTCTGCTGAAACTGCTGACCGAAAAATGAACAGTTTGATTACTTCAACTGTAAAATAGCTCTAATAATACGTAAGAGCCTATTTGATCAGACGTGTTTAACCACGAAGGCACAAAGCCTTACTGACTGCTATACGCGTTATGAACTTTGCCCTTCTTTTCGAGTCATGACAAATTTTCGATGGAACAGTTTGATGCCCTTGTACACCATTACGGTTACCTCCTGCGGGTTATCCATCGATACCTCAACGCTTAATTTAGTGCCCGTCTTAGGGTGAATTAGCTGCCCCCCTGACCAGATATTTCCATCATATATAAGATTGTGGATGAGAATAGCGCCTTTGACGAGTCCGTAATTTTCCTCTCCGGCCTGATCGACCTCCGCAACGCGGGCAAAGTACCGATCCCCCTGTCGGTAAATCGTTACGCTGGAGCCTTTGGAGGGAAATAACCAACTCCCAATCAGCTTGTCGGCTTGTTGAGCCATTGTTACCTCCGGCATAAAAAAAGGTAAAAGTAGTGTCCAAAGCGAATTTCGATGTATGAATGACTTCATTTGTTCTCCAGCGATTTTGAATAAAATAATTAGCCTGCCTCCGCCCAGTTCTTCCACACCATACTGACCGCTGGCGGAGGAGTGAATAAATATGAAATTGGTAAAAATGTACCATTTCTCAATCAGGTTATAAATTAGTTTAGGACCGAAAGAACATAGATTATCCGTTTGCACTTAACGTCTAGGTTCTACTAGGCTCGGTCAGGGTGTTCGATCTCATATCGCTTTATAACACAATGAGCCAATATCGTCTCCGCAAATGAAGGGTGCAGGCATCGGGCTACAACTGATGTGACCGGCTAATTTAACAGAACAGAATGGTGGGGAAGTCAGCAATAACGGAGATGGTTCATTCGCCTGCTGGTAGCTTGTCGATAGCTTCTTATAGGTTAGAACGAATAAGATCCTATAGAAAATAACAGGCACTTTAGCGTGATTAACAATCTGCAGGGCAAAGAGACCCTCAAAAAAGTCCTGAACTATAGCATCAATATCAGCCGTGATGAAGTTTAGAGACAATGAACCAATGCACGCTAATCAGCTACACTCCACCTTTATAGACAACAATTGATTCGGGCTGTAGGGTTAGTTGGCTGGCATCCGTCAACAATTCCGGTGAAGCCTCTGGACCATTCCAAATTGGGTCGGCTGAATCGAGTAATTTCTGCCAGTTTTTGCCAAGTGCTGGTAACGTAACGGTTTGTTTTTCGCTGGAAAAATTCATCAGACACAGTACATGATTCGTTTTGTACGACCGGTGTAGAAATAACGTTGATTCTCCATCCTGATAAATAACCCTGGCTTGTTTTGGATTCAGATGATACAGTGCTGGTTGCTTCCGACGTAGCGCCGTAAGTGACTGATAATAGCGATATAAAGTCTGGTTTGGAATCTCATTCAGGCTTTCCCACGGTAGCACCAACATCAATTCATCCCGATTTTCTGTTAATTCCACCGGTTCAGAAGCGGCAAGAACGGGTTCGCTATGCGTTAATTTTTGAAAAGGACTCGTAACACCCCACTCTTCGCCCATAAACAGCGTAGGAATACAGGGACTTACCATAATGGAACCCGCTACCAGTTTGACAAACTCACCGTCAATTTCTCTGTCGGAGTGCTCACTAAGTTGCTCCTTGTCGGTTTGGTGGTACGTTTGCAGAATGGTGACAAAGGCGTCATCAGAGGCCGTATCAGCCTCCCGCTCAAACAGTTCCTGAAGAATGGTTGAAAACGTGCTATCGCACAAACAATCCTTTCGATATTGCTTTGTTTTATGACGATTGTGATTAAAATCCATGTAGTAGGCGTTGCAGCTTTTGCCAGACAATTTCTGTTGGTGGTCACTAATGTTCTTTTTTTCCCTGTCCGATTGTTTCGTGCCGCTCGGCATAAGCGTCATATCCTGTTCGATTAACAGGTAATGCTGACGACCCGTTTGAGCGGTCAGCGCGTTAGTCTGTTCCCGAATGGTACGTAGTAACTGATCCGCGTCAGGTAGCGTGTGAACATTCTCCAGACGTAACGCATCAACGTGGAAATCACGGAACCACATCAGGGCATTTTCAACAAGATGGCGCCCATAAGCCTCCCGGGATGCTTCATTACCAGATTCAGCTTTCGACCTGTCAGCGGTCAGTTTACGAGCAGAAAAGACACTACCTTCACTAAGTACGTATTCCGATTGATTAACCTGTTTATAAGGCAAATCCAGAATAACGGACAACCCCTCGAAATGACAGGCATTGACTAAGCGTTGCAATTGACCAGGGCCACCGTACGAAGCCTGCACGGCAAATAGAAAAGCGGCTTCCAAATTTTGATTACGTGAATCGGGGAAAGGCGTGACGGGCCGAATCAGAATTGCGTTAACGCCTAGCTTTTTTATATGACTTAGTTTACCGACGATTGCTTTTAATGTACCCTCCGCCGTAAATGTGTGGATATTAATATCATAGACAATATACTCATCGATGGGCGGGTTTACCCAACTCGAATCTTCCCAGTAAACATATTTGGTATCGAAAGCCTGCGAGGGCCCGTATACACCCTGCGGTTGTAGCAGCGAGGTCGGGTCAGCCCATTCCTTTTCGTTGTCAAGCACAAACTTATATGTATCGCCGGGCTTGAGTTGATCGGTAGTGAGCTGCCAATAGCCGCTGCTACCTTTTGTCAGGGGCAGATTAATGGCGTGACCGTTGATCGATAGGGCAACCTCTTTCGCCTGAGGAACCCATACGACGACGTTTGCCTGGTGATCGGCTGTAAACGTTACACCGAGTGTTCGTCTGTTTATTATGAGTTGGCTCATCATATACATAATCCATTGTCATTCTTGCCCAATTCTCTCCCATTGACAGCCGACGAATTCATCTTAACTGTTTATTATCGCACCCTTAATACGTCATGAGTTCACGGATTTTATCCCGTTGCTGGAGCTGCCTAATAAATTTCCAGAGCTGAAAAACAGATAGCGATATAGTGGTTACAGAAATAGCAAGCAGCGACAGGGCTAACTGGGTAAGGTTAGGCATAACAACGGGTCGGTTAAGTTGACTTCCAACAAACTACGTTTCGCCCTCTTAGAATGAACTTAAATAGAACTTAGAAAATCCTTAGAAACATCCAGTTATTCACCCTTAGAGTAATCTACAACAATGTTTTTGAAGTCTTTAATAGTCGACAAATCACTTCTGGTGGTAGCCTTTAGCCGTCTTTATACTATGAATGATCTCCGTTACCTCATGAAAATTGACAAGCCGTAGATACCTTTTATGGCCGATATTGGTAATTATGCCCTAGATCGAAAGTTCTTGTTCGGACAGCACGTTCTAAACAGACAATCCGAGAAGATGAACGTAGCGCCAGAGTTTTTAACGATGAATCAGCCTACAAGACATGATGGACGCGTTAAATAGTGGCATTATGAATGAAAACCAATGAGTCCGACGGATAGGAAAAGATACTCTACAAATTCTTAATGCTGCTCAACCGAAACGCTTGAGTCACTTGACTTAGTCATTCAATGGTACCTGTACTACCGGGTGATTTCACGACAGGTCAGCTCGTACGCTACGAACTAGCTTTGATGATCACTAAAAACCTGTAACCTTACCTCCTACTCAAAATCGTTCAATTAACTACCAGTTCTACTATTTTTTGAACAGCATAACTTACTATTAATTAGTGAAGTATGTCCGATTTACGCTCGAATAGAAATCGTCCACGAAAACGTCCAATTTTTAGCAATTCACATTCCTGTGAACTACAAAGAGTTTAAGAATACCTTAGCCTCTTCATCATCAAAAGAGCCTAAATAACTTTCAGTTGTTTTAATATTAGTATGTCCAAGCGACTTAGAGATGAAAGCAAGCGGAGCTTTACTCTTTAACAGGCTGGTAGCAAATGAGTGCCTGGCAGAATACGAATTTGTATCACCTTCAATGCCTATCTGTTCAGCAATCTTTCCCATCCATTTGTTTGTCATTTTTACTATTTGGTGAATAGTCTGTTTCTTCTGACGGTCAGTCATATCAGATGTAAGAAACGGAAACACATAGCCATTTGGTCGCCGTTCTACCATTCCCCATCTTTCAATAATGGCCAATGTTTCTGGTCGTAAATGGGCTACTACAGGCACCTGATTTTGTTTTTTACTTCTGGCGGTCTTTTGTCGGATAAAGGTTAATTTTCCTTCTTTAAGGTCAACTCGGTTCCAAGTTAACCGGCAAATATCCGTTAGGTTAGCTCCATTGCAGAAGTAAGAGAATAGCCATAAATCATGGCTGCGCTGTTCTGTAGTCCCGGCTAGAGGCTGGTACTGCTTGATCTTTTCAATATCGGCTTTGGGCAAAGCTTTCTTGACGTTAGCGCCAGCAGGAATGATGTACCGATTGCGACCAAAAGGATACGTATCCCGGCTTATAATTCCAGCTTCTATGGCATCATTAACGACTGCACGTACATGCCGCAGATAAATCCCCACAGTAGTCAAACTGGCACCAGTTGAGGGCCTTGTTGGACTTTGCGAAGCTTTACCGTAGTGTTGCATCCATTGCTCATAGGTAGTCAGAAAAGCAGGAGTAAGATTTTCAAACTTCAACGTAACCTCATGCCGAAGTTGAGTTGATCGACGAGGAACAGGAATATTTAGAAATTCCTTGCGTTTTTCATCACTGAGTGAATAGACAAACCGACGCAATGATTTTGCCGCCAGTTCGTAGTTCATCGCATTGCCAATTCGTCCAGCTCCGCTCATATTGGCCGCTTTTGAAAAAAGGGCAGCGATCAAATCGGTTTGTTCGACAGGCTTAACTTGTTCTTTTCCATAGTTAGTGATAGCCTCAGCAAAACCGTCGAAGGTAAATGTGTCGTATAACTGGCCAATGACAACCTGAGCTCGTTTCAAATAGCCCGTTTGTTCTTTACCCGTTATTTCATCGCGGAACGTATCACCGTATATTTTTTGCCATAAATCGCGCTTTTCTTCATCCTTGATGCGGTTGTCGAGAACTTTACGGCCTTTATTAGCTTGCAGAAAATTCCAACCCTCCAGTGTAACTTTTATACCAGTGGTAAATAGGCGTTGTTTACGATCCTGGCAGACTAGCCATTTAATTAACCCCTCTCCTTCTTTGCTCGCTCGTTTATCAAGGAATAGATTTACCGTTGCTGTATTCATAAATGATAATAACTTGGCACTGTATTGGAAATAGTCTAAAGTTGCAATACAACTTGCAATACAAATATACAGAATCAACGCATGTCAGCAATAAGTATTGATAAAAAGACAAGAGATAAATTATTGATTCCCAAACATATAACCAGCAAAATAACAATAAAGAATAAATATAAAAAAGAATTTGGATACGACTGTTAATCAGAGGGTCGCTGGTTCGAGCCCAGCTTCGGGAGCCATGTAATTCAAGGAGTTGCGAATATTCGCAACTCCTTTTTAATTTTATTTGCAAATCTGTTTGCAAACAACGATAACAATATAGGCATCTATAAAATCATTTTAGTGATTTTAATCTAATGTGCATAAGGCTTCTTCAAGTAGTCGCACAATCAGGCAAGTTTTCTAAAAAGAGACAAGTCTATTCTGCTGTTGTACCAAACGCTTTAATAACGCCAACGGATTGACAGTATGCTGTTTGAGCGCACCGCCATCGCCAAAAAACCGGAGGAGTTAGCCCGGCTCGAATTGCAGCAGCTCCAACAGACGGACCTATTAACGCCCGATCTGGTGTTTAAAGACCCTTACCTGCTTGGTTTCCTGGGATTGAAAGACAGCTTCAATGAATCGGATCTGGAGGAAGCGATCTTACGGGAGATTGAAAAATTTATTCTTGAGTTAGGGAATGATTTCACGTTTGTGGAGCGTCAGAAGCGGATGATCATTGACAACGCGGATTTTTACCTAGATCTGCTGTTCTATCACCAACGCTTGCGACGCCTGGTCGCCATTGAATTGAAACTCGGTAAGTTCAAAGCCGCTTATAAGGGACAGATGGAGCTTTACTTGCGTTGGCTGCAAAAGTATGATATGCAGCCAGGTGAGGAAAGTCCAATCGGGCTCATTTTATGCGCCGAAGGTAACAAGGAACAGATTGAACTGCTCCAATTAGATGCAGCCAATATCAAAGTAGCCTAATACTTGACCGATTATTTACCCAATGATCTATTAAAGAAAAAGCTTCACCAATTCACCCAAACCAGCAAGCGATTATTGGACAACCGATCTCAGCCAGATCAGTAACTAGTAAGCCAATCATTCAAAGCAAGGGATAGAGAAAATAATTTTAGCAACTACCAACCTAGTTCGTCCAGAAAAACCGGCGTCAGGTAAAAATTCGTGAACGATTAAATTGAATGGGTTTATTGAACGCAAAAAGGGCCATTTTTAGCCCTTCCCTCCTACCCGGCCACCGTTCAGAAAACGGCCAATTCAAATCAGGACAAGACATTATTTGTAACTTAACTCAACGCGGTGCTTTCCAGCAGCTATATTCTTCACCAGAACGTACTGACTGTTGCGTACTGTTTCGATCG
>NZ_JBMDWV010000155.1:0-21606 GCF_048594605.1 Spirosoma sp. | reverse complement strand
AGAGGGCGTGGGGGTAAGGGCATAGGGTAGACCCAAAAACCATTTTTACCCTATACCCTTACCCCCACGCCCTTTGTCCCTTCCCCATGACCCTCCGCGACTTGTTTGCTACGTTATCCAACCAGCCAGGGTTACTTTTTCTGTTGCTGGTGTCGGTACCGATTGCTGCTTTCTTAGTGAATTTGTGGTCGGGAGAAACGGCGGAGGAAATCTGGAAATGGCGCTACGTCTACGCCAGTCTGATATATCTGGCTTGTATTCCAGGCATTTTTGCCGTTACATTAAACGTATATCTTTTTCTCTTTGAACGGCAAAGCATCTGGGATATGAATCTGGTTGCGCAGGTGTTGCCCATTCTGACAATGGTCGCTACGTTGATGCTCATTCGTCGCAAGATGCCGTTTCAATACGTTCCGGGATTTGGCAGATTGTCGGGTTTTCTGACGCTCATCGCGGCCGTTATGGGCATCCTCTGGTTCGTTGACCGTACCCGAATTTACGCCGTTACGTATATTCCGTTTCTGTATATTGTTATCGGCTTTGTCATTCTGCTACTCATTATCCGCTTCGCCTGGAGCCGGATCTTTTAACGTCGCCATAACCTCGCTTACTGATCTGGACTACCTGTAGCAACCACCCGATTTAAAAGATCAGGTTTCTTTGTCAGTTGCGTTGGCTCGCCATTGTCGTTTATGAGTTTACTGGTGTTTTCTCCCCGGTATTTCGACAAATTGATGAGCAATACACTCCCCAGAATAACAACCAACCCGATAATCTGTAAAGCTGAGACGCTCTCATGGGCGAACACCATGCCGAGAATCACCGCAATGACCGGATTTACATACGCATACGTACTAACTTGTGTAGCCGGACGTACCTGGAGTAGCCACACGTAAGCGCTGTAGGCAATTATTGACCCAAACAGCACCAGATAAGCCAGTGCCAACCACGCCTGAACCGAAATTTGCGACCACTGAATCGTGTCAAATTCGTGGTTGAGCAGACTACCGGGCAAAAACACCAGACTGGCGATAATCATCTGCCACGCTACGTTAACTGTAGCCGAACCCTCCGACGGATTGTGTTTTGCATAAAGCGACCCCGACGACCAGGACATTGCCCCTACCACTAGTAATAACATCCCTATAATTTTTGAACTGCCGGCATTTTCTGCCAGCATCCCCGTTAGCTGTTCGCCAAACAGCAGAATCACGCCGATAAAGCCAATGGCAAGCCCGGCTAGTGTCGATTTACTAGTGAAGTTAACGCTCCAGTTAGGCTTATCGAGCAACACAAACCAGATGGGTGCCGACGATACTAATATGGCCACCAGAGCGCTGGGTAAAGTTTGCTCGGCCCATATCACCACGCCGTTTCCCACAACCAGTAACAGTATACCCGTAACGGCTGAATTTATCAGGCTTCTTTTGATAAATAAACGATCCCCATTTATTACGCCCCAGATGAGCATAAGCATACCAGCCGCAAAAAAACGGAGTGCACCCAACAGCAATGGCGGAAAATCCTGGATGGCCATTTGTATAAAGAAATACGTAGAACCCCAGACGATGTAAACGATAGCAAACGCACTGATAACCAAGAGTGGCGAAGCAACTTTTGTGTTATTGGGAGTCATCACTTTTCAATTTCAGGATATGATTGAGTAAACGAACGTAACGGGCTGAAGCTGAACGCGGCCCGTAGATACACCAGCAATTTACGGATTAGTTGGCGAGCTATATGTAATATACCGCTGCGATTCAATGGCAGGTATATCAGTTACCTCGATTCGACGGACAACGATTTGTCGGCCGTCGGTGATTTCAAGTTGGTAAACGCCCGCTTGGGAGCCGTCGAAGTTCAACTTATGGTGATAGGCTCGCGGGGAATTTTTAAGGTACAATTCATGAAGAACAGTCCCTTCTGCATTCTTGAGTTTTAGTGTAACTCCCTTTACCAAACGGACTGCTATCATCAAATTCAGGGTCCGATTGGCTCCCATATACGTAGCGACGTCAAATGACTTCTCTCTGTCTACAGCACTAAGCCGGCTATCAAAAGATTGCGCATGGACGGTGGCACCGCCTACAAGCAGACTCAGAATCAGGGCGTTCATAAACTGGCGTACAATCGATTTCATGTTGTGTGTTCATTAGGGTTTGATTGAATGCGTCAAAGTTGGCACCTTTTGATATATTAGTAAAGCGAATTATTTTTGTCTAAATCATGAATAATATTCATCATGGAAATCCGGCATTTGCAAATGGTGAGGGAGGTTGCCCATAGTGGAAACCTGACAAAAGCGGCTGATCAATTGTTTCTGACCCAATCGGCGCTGAGCCATCAGTTGAAGGAAATTGAAGGGTATTTCAATACGCAACTGTTTATCCGCGACAAAAAACAGATGCTGCTCACGCAAGCCGGTGAGATTGTTTTGCAGGCTGCCGAGAAAATTCTTCAGGAAGTGGCCGAAACGCGGGCAAAAGTTCGGTCTATCACCGATAAAGAAGCGGGCGAAATCCGGCTTTGTACGCAGTGCTATACGTCCTACCACTGGCTGGCCGGGTTTCTGCGCGAATTCCAGACGATCTATCCGAAGGTTGATATTAAAGTAGAACTTGAAGCTGCCACCCAGGACGCTGATAAGCATCTGTTAGCCAACATAATCGACGTAGCCATAACCGAAGGCGACAGCAATCCAAAATTTTCGTATACCCCACTTTTTCAGGATGAGTTTGTCGCCATCGTTGCTCCAGACCATCCCTGGGTTGGGCGTCGCTGGGTAGAGTTGGAAGAATTTGCCAGACAGAGTTACATCATGTACAACATTCCTGATGAGGAAAGCGACAATTTCATGATGATCTTTAAAAACCGCCGACCCGTAAAAGTGTATAAAATCACGCTGACCGAAGCGATTCTGGAGATGGTCAAAGCGGGTTTAGGGGTTGCCGTGATGCCAACCTGGGTGGTTCGCCCCTATCTGCAAACCGGTCAGTTGTCGACGGTACGTATTACGGAAAAACGAATTTTACGAACCTGGTACGCGGCCACCTTAAAAAACAAGGTACAGCAACCGTACACAACCGCTTTTATCAAGAAACTAGCTTGCTACATGAAAGACCTGGACGGGTATGCTTGTTCTGTTGAAGAAACTCAACTAACCTTGTAACCTAAGTCAGATCTTTTTTAATTACCCTATGCCACTACGTCTATATCCACTTTTGCTGGGTTTGCTGAATCTGTTTCTGTTTACGGGTTGTCAACCGGTAACAACGGAACCTGTTGCATCTGGGTACGACTATTTTCCGCTCGAAACCGGGCGTTACGTTATTTATGACATACAGGAACAACAATACGTAATAAATAACGGAACTCCGGTGAACCGTACGTATCAACTCAAAGAAGTGGTTGGAAAATCCTATACCAACGTAATGGGTCAAACGGCTTACCGCCTTATGCGCTACCGACGGTCAGCCGAAAACCAACCCTGGCAAGCTGATTCTATGTGGTCAGCCCATGCAATTAATAATGAAGCGATTCGCACTGAAAATGGCAGGGACTTTATCAAAATATTATTTCCGGTTAGAAACTTACTTACATGGGATGGTAACCAACGTAACGGGGTTGATGCCGACGAATACCAAATACGCAACGTTGGGCATACTTATTACGTATCGGGTAAACAATTCAATGAAACAGCAACGGTAGTAGAACAGGACGATTCAACCCTTACAAGTCAGGATAAACGGGTTACTGTTTACGCCCGCGAGGTTGGCCTGATTTATAAAGAACGGATACAAATCCAGTTTTGTACCGCAACACCAGCCTGCACGGGGCGTTCACAAATTGAGTATGGCATTCGGCAAGTTTACCGCATTAATACGTATGGAAAGGAATAAAATCAGCTGGACGATTGTGCTGTTGCTCCTGATTCAAACAACCGGATTTGGTCAGGCAAGTAAGTATCTGGTTTTGTTACGCGACAAAGTCAATTCACCGTACAGCGTTAATAAGCCCGAGCAATTTTTGTCAGCGCGGTCGATCCAGCGTCGGCAAAAACAAAACATTACGGTGCTGGAACGCGACTTACCCGTTAATCCAGCCTACGTAACGCAACTTCAGCAGGCTGGAGCCAAAGTCTGGTACACGTCGCGCTGGCTGAATGCGGTGCTGGTTGAAGCTGACAACGCGACGATTACGGCCGTACAGGCTTTACCATTTGTGAAAGGCCTTGAGTTTAACCGGCCGTTGAGCAGCATTCGCAGCATTACCGAACCCCGTGTAAATTCGCAGCATAAGTTCGGTTCCGCCCGGGTAGCCGCAGAAGCACCCCTGAATTATGGTGTATCTTCTGACCAGATTACGCAGATTGGCGCCGATAAAATGCATCAGCAGGGCTATCATGGCGAAGGCATGCTGATTGGCGTGCTGGATGCAGGCTTCAGAAACGCCAATACTGTCAGCTTTCTAAAACCTGTTTTTGACGAGAAACGCGTACTCGCTACGTTCGATTTTGTCAATAAAGAAACCAGCGTATATGAAGACGACAGCCATGGCCTCGAAGTACTTTCGACGATAGCCGCCACCGCCGACGGGCAGCTTTATGGCACCGCTTACAAGGCTTCCTTTATTTTACTACGTACTGAAGATGCCGCCACCGAACGACAAATTGAAGAAGCTAACTGGCTTTTCGGTGCTGAATATGCCGATAGCGCCGGTGTAGACGTCATCAATTCATCGCTCGGCTATTTTGAATTCGATAACACCTCGACCAGCTATACGTATCAGAATATGGACGGCAAAACGGCGCTCTGCACGCGAGCTGCCCAAATTGCGACAGAAACAGGAATGGTTGTTGTGGCTTCAGCCGGCAACGAGGGAGCCGATACGTGGCGTTACATTAGTGCACCAGCGGATGCGGTTTCAGTACTCGCAATCGGAGCCGTTACGCAGACTGGGCAACGCGCCAGCTTCAGTTCGTTTGGCCCATCGGCGGATGGACGTATTAAACCTGATTTAGCCGCCCGCGGACAAGGCACTGTGCTGGGCCAACCGACTGGCACAGTTGGTATAAGCAATGGCACGTCGTTTTCGTCGCCACTGGTGGCCGGACTGGTAGCCGGTTTCTGGCAATCGAACCCACGCTTAACAGCGGCACAGGTCACGGAAGCACTACGTCGCTCGGGCAGCCAGTACTCCGCCCCCAACGATCAACTGGGCTACGGTATCCCTAATTTCGAACGGGCATCGGCCTACGCCCAAACGCTCGTTCCGCTGGCTACCGAACCGGAAACGATTCCGCTGCTAGTTTATCCAAATCCATTCAGCAACAATGAACCGTTACGTATTGAGTTGGAGGGCGTTAACGCTAACACAGGCATTGAAGCCTTACTAACCGATCAAAGCGGCCGTATTATTTGGCAAAAGCAATACGTAGCGTCGGGGTTGCTTGCGTTCGTGCTACCGGATCTGAGCTTATCGGCGGGTGTATACGTAATGACTTTCGTAGCTGGTGCTAAAAAAAGAACCTTACGAGTGATCAAGCAGTAAACAACTCCTTGCCATAACCAGGAAACCGAATAGCAGCGCCGATCGCTACGTTATTTTCTCCAGAGCGAACCGTTTTTCGTTACGTATTCGGTTAGTTTTTGCTGGCTGCTCAATCCTTTTAGTATCTCCTCACTCTGTGGTATGGGCAGTCCGCTTAATTCAGCAAATTCTCTTGTCGTCAGGGTTGGGTACTTATTGAAAAGGCTCTCCCAACGTTTGTCGTATTCCTTTTCCTGCGCTTCCGGGTAGAGTTTGTCAATCGCATTTTTCAGGACATCGTACGGCTTTACACCATAAATAAACTCTTGATTACCAGACGCATCCATAATAAATATACTCGGAAAGCCGCGCACCCCCATTGACTTCGCCAACGCCAGATCGGACTGAAACAACGCATTTGCCCGGTTTTCGTAGTCATCTTTCAACGCTGCTACGTCCAATACTACCCGACTTGCTGCCTGAGCAAGATGCTCCCATTTGGTAATGTTTTTTTTCTCCAGAAAAACCTGTTCCCGAATGGCTCTCAAGAACGCAACCGCCTTATTTTTATCCTGCATCTGTGCCGCTTTAAAAGCAACAGACGGCGGATAAGACGAATGGAGCGGATCTTCCAGCCAGACATCCCCATCAATCGGCATGCCATATATTTGACTGACCTCATCCCAGTGCGACGCTACATCCGATGGCTTGCTGATTCCTCCGCTATTGTAACTCCAGTCGGGAAGCAGCCCGCCCATGTGGTATTCGACATCTACCCAATCGCCATAGGTTAGTTTTAATTTCCGGAGCGCTGGTTCGATGCCCCAACACGATGAGCAAATCGGATCCGTAAAATAAAGGATGCGCAAAGGCTTTTCCGACGATGTGATCGCTACGTTCGGGTTAGCGTCCTGCTCTGTCGGTATTTCACATATTCCACTGACGGGATCACACAAAAGTGGATTACTTTTATCGTTCATTTTTGTTACGTTGTTAAACACAGCAATAAGGCTTGTTATGTGTGTACAAAGGTCCGTTATCTGAAAACAGAGGTCAATAAGTCAAAAAAATATGACTACAAAAATCAGTCAGCCAGAAACCTGCCCGGCGCAGGGACTACTGAAATTGCTGTCGGGGAAATGGAAGCCCGAAATATTTCGTTTAGCGGTAGAATCGCCTTTGCGGTTCAATAGCCTTCTACGTCAGATTAGCGGATCGAACCGTCAGTCGCTGGCTGTGTCGCTGAAAGAACTGGAAGAAGCTGATTTGCTTGAGAAAGTAATTATCCGGCAAAAACCGTTGCACATTGAATATTATCTGACCGAGAAAGGAAAGTCGCTTATCCCGGTTTTCAGGCAGTTAGAAGGAATCTCCTGATTCGAAAATGCGTAAATCCTCTCAACCGTCAATTTATAGCGATACTAGCCGAAACTCTCCCCTGTCAGGGAAGGTATTTATGTGTAATACGTAGCAACTAAGAAGTGGGAATTTCACCAATGCTCCTGTGCAAAAGTGCCTTAACATCAATCGAGCCGCTCAATTCTGGGCGGCTCGATTGATGTTAAGGCGCAGACTTTACTGACCTATTGTATTATCATCCATTCTGGCCTTTGGCTTCTTAACGTAGTATTCGCTTGGTGGGCCGAGTGGTTTGGGCTCACTAACCCGCTGAATTTTATAGTTCCGATCAGCCTGGCTGGCAGTTGGGATATGTTCAACGGTTATTCCCCCAACCGGTTGCGCAATAGGCATCTGTCTTTTATAGTTGGCCAGCTCGGCGTCACTCAGCCTTGGCGCTTTTACCGCTACCCCTTCCTTAGCTTCCCAGCGCCTGGCCGCAGCAGCCATATTAGGGTGTTTATAATTATGCGTTGAATACATCGGGTTGTTAAGTGGCTTGCGCTGCCCAGGCGTTGGACTGTCTTGCGAACAAGCCTGCTCTGCCATGGCTAGTAAGCCTATGCCAACGAGCAAAATATTGAAGGGTTTCATGGCTATTTCTATGGTTTTGTTGTATGACAAATCTATGGGATTGTCATATTAAAAAACAATTAAAATAGCTACTATATTTATAGTTTTTAAACTTTTTTACGCAGGAGTCTATGAATTGACTCCGACTTAGCATATTCCATGGCAACTTCCAGCGAAAACCATCGAATATTTTTAATTTCATCTGAATAGCCAAATGGCTCCGAAGGATCAGCTTCCAGTAAAAACCGGATATCGTAGTGCAGATGCTCAGGCAAACCATTTCGCTCTGGAATTGTATGCACATCTACATCAAAAATTACCGGCTCTGTGCTGGCTGTCAAAATCGCGTTACCTGCAGGCCTTATCAAACGTAGTGAGGTCAGGCCCGTTTCTTCCTGCGCTTCCCGCAAGGCCACAGCCGCTACGTCGGGATCACCATCCGCATGGCCGCCCGGCTGCAACCAACGGTCGAGTTTGCGGTGATGAATCAATACTGTCTGACTGCGATCAGGGCTTACAATCCAGGCGGATCCCGTTACGTGGCCGATCAGGAATGAGCGTTCAAATGCGTCCGGATTCGCTTCCACAAACGCAATGGTAGCTTGCGTCATGTCGTGTTCATGGGGGTCGTCTGGTTTGTGCTGACGAAGTAATTGTAGGAGCGGCTGGCGATGCATAGTTGGGTTTGTTGCTAAAAAGCCGCAATTTGGCATCGATTTTTCATACTCTATAGACTATGCGTAAACTATCGCTCACTGCTGCTACGTTCTGCCTGGCAGCCCAACTAGCCACCGCCCAAATTAAACTTCCGTCGCCCAGCCCAAGTGCCAGCATCATGCAGACCGTTGGTACAACTGATCTTACCGTTACGTATTCGCGACCCAATCTGAGAGGACGTCAACCTTTCACGGATGCTTTTGTGCCACTCGGAAAAGTCTGGCGCACAGGTGCTAACTCGCCAACGCTGTTTACTACGTCTACTGATCTGATGGTAAACGGAAAAACATTACCCGCCGGTACTTATGCTGTCTTATCGATTCCACAGGAAAGCAGTGCTACGTTGATTTTCAGTAAAAACAAGACGACCACCGAAGCGACCTACAAACAGGAAGAAGATGCCCTGCGCGTAGATTTGACACCCGCTGAGAACAGCGAAAAGGTGGAATCGTTTACTATTGACTTCAGCGACCTGACCGACAGCACCGCCAAAATGAACTTTGTCTGGGCTAATATCAAAGCGTCGGCCAATCTGAAAGTGGATGTCAATGCGAATGCAGCGGCTAACGTAGACAAAGCTGTAGTCGAAAAGCCCGAAGATGCTGCCGTACTACAGGCCGCGGCCAGCTACAACGTATCGAAAGGACGGAACCTCGACCAGTCGCTGACCTGGATTGATAAGTCGATTGCCATGAAGGAAACATTCCGGAATCTGTACGTAAAGTCGCAGATTCTGGCGCAGATGGGAAAGTATGCCGAAGCTGTTTCCCTCGCTCAAAAAGCCCTTTCAGTAGGCCAGTCATCGGCTGATCCGGTTTTCCCATTCTTTAAAGATGGCATCGAAAAAAGCATTGCTGAATACACTGCCAAGCTGCCGGCCACTCCTTCTGTAAAAGGTGGGAAAGGCAAGAAAAAGGCGTAACCGCTACTTTTCAGGAAGACAATAGCCTAAGCCGAAAGAAATTCAGGTTTCTTTCGGCTTTTGTATTTTCAACGGATTAGCATTAACCTGACAACTGTAAACGACTCGATACGTCAAACTACGATATTAGCTAAGAACACAGTAGCCAACATCGTGCATAGGCTCATGAGTAATGTGAGTTTTCCTGTCACTTTATACGTTTAGATAAATCAAACCCTACCTGTCAAATGAAAGCAAACTGGAATCATTTTTTTCGCTGGAAAACGCTGCCGAAACAGATTCTAATCCTATCGCTTATCTGCCTCTATCAATTTCCTGTTTTGGCCCAGTCGACTGTAAAATCGGTATCGCTATTTGACGGAAAAACCCTGACGGGCTGGAAAACCGTCGACCCAGCTCACGCATCGTTATGGTTTGTTAAAGACAGTGTAATTAGAAGCGGTGATGGCATAAAAAAAATCCCGGGAAACACGTACCTGCATACCCTAAAAGAATATGGCGATTTTGAATTTCGCTGTCTGTTTCGGTTGTCGGGCAATCCGGCTACCGGGATGATTAATAGCGGAATCCAGTACCGCTCGATCCTTGAGGGCAATAAAATTATTGGTTACCAGGCCGATATTGGAAACGGATTCTGGGGCGACTTATACGACGAACATCGCCGGGAGAAATTAGTCAGCGGTGATCTGCGAACGCTCAAACGCATCCTGAAAGAAGATGGCTGGAACAGTTATATCATTCGCTGCAAAGGCAATCGACACGAACTCTATATCAACGGGGTCAAAACTTGTGACTATACAGAACAGGACAGCAAAATTCCGCAGAAGGGCGTGATTGCCGTACAGATTCACAGTGGCGGAGTTGCCCAGGTCGAATTCAGAGACCTGACGATATCGGAGTTATAAAAATTTCGACAGGATTTACAGATATAAGGATAAATTGACAGAAAAAATTCTTTTCATCCTATTGAATACCCTTAACCCACAAATAAATGTATGCATAGTTTCCGCCTGCTCATACCTGCATTACTAGGCGCTGTCTTCCTGCCCGGTTCGTTCGTTATGGCACAAACGGCCAAAGCGGTGCCCGACACGGCTAAAGTTGATCGTGAGTACGCACTTGAAGCGACCATGCTTGGTTTTTTTGCCAAGGACGGTGCCCGCAATCCAACTTTAAAAGCAAACAAAGGTGATCGGGTTCGGATCACCATTACCAATGGCGAGCTAATGACGCACGACATTGCTCTGGAAAAACTCGGTGTTAAAAGCAAAACTCTACAGGAAAAAGGCACAAAGACCAGCATTACGTTCAAGGCCGATAAAAACGATACGTATTACTGTACCGTTCCGGGCCACCGTGCGGCCGGTATGGTTGGCAATTTTGACGTTGTGGAAGGAGCCATTGCCGATGTTGCGGTAGCTGGACAACCGCCGATGAAAAATGGGCAACCGCTGAACCTGAATTTTGAAACCGGTACGTTAAAGGACTGGACCGCCACCGGCGATGCCTTTTCTAACCCGATTTTCGCCCAGGATGATCCGTCACCCGTTCACGAGAAAGATATGCACATCGGCTTTTCAGGCAAGTACTTTCTGAGCAGTGGCGGAACGACCAACTATAAACAAATCGGCACTTTAACATCGGTTCCGTTTACCGTAACGCAGCCCTTCGCAGCTTTCAAGGTTTCGGGCGGTGCCTTGCAGGATACCCGCGTTGAACTCGTACAGGCGGGTACAAATAAAGTTCTATTTCACAGCACAGGTCAGGGACGCGCTACGTTGCAGCCGGTTGTGGTTGATTTGCAACCTTATCTGAATCAGGAGATTTTCGTACGTATCGTCGACAACGAGACCGGGATTTCGCAGATCCCATACATCGCTAACGACAAATGGGCGCACATTAACTTTGATGACTTTCAATTCTATGCCACTCGGCCTACCTTCCCGAACGAGCTGAAACAAAAAGACATTATTATTCTGCCACCACTTGACCCTGTTCTACATGCCGGGCTCTCTGGTACCGAAGCCGCTAACGTAATGACTTTGCCCAAGGGATTTAGCATCAAACTGGCAGCTGCCGAACCCGACATTGTTAAGCCCATTTGCTTTACGATTGATTCGCGCGGGCGGCTTTGGGTCGTTGAAAGTCATACATATCCGGTTCCGGCACCAGAAGGTCAGGGACGCGACCGTATCCTCATTTTTGAAGACACAAACGGCGATGGTACACTGGATAAGAAAAAAGTCTTTATTGAAGGGCTGAACCTCGTCAGCGGTATGGAAGTGGGCATGGGGGGCGTCTGGGTGGGGGCAGCACCATATCTGTTGTTTATTCCCGCCGATTTTAAAAACGATAAACCAACGGGTGCTCCGCAAAAATTGCTTGATGGCTGGGGCACACAAGACACGCACGAAACCCTAAATAGCCTGCGTTGGGGCCCAGATGGCTGGTTATATGGCACGCACGGTGTGTTTACCCAATCGAACGTAGGGAAACCGGGTACTCCTGATTCAGAACGGACGAAAATCAATGCCGGCGTCTGGCGCTATCATCCGACAACGCAACAGTTTGAAGTATTTGCGGAAGGAACCAGCAACCCCTGGGGGCTCGATTTCAACGACTACGGTCATGCGTTCATTACGGCCTGTGTTATTCCACACATGTACCACATGATTCAGGGCGGGCGCTATCAGCGGCAGGCAGGAAAACATTTTAATCCGTATACGTACGACGACATTAAAACCCACGCCGATCATGTACACTGGGTAGGTGAACGAGGGCCTCATGCCGGTAATTTCCGATCCGCTTCGGCCGGGGGCGGTCATGCCCACTCGGGAGCTATGATTTACCTGGGTAACAGCTGGCCACAAGAATACCGGAACGATATTTTCATGAACAACATCAATGGCGCCAAGCTGAATCAGGACCATCCGACCCGGGCTGGCTCAGGGTATATGGTTACCCACAAGCCGGATTTTTTATCCATGAACGACTCCTGGTCGCAGTGGCTAAACATGAAATACGACCCAAGTGGATCGGTGTATGCTATCGACTGGTACGACAAAAATCAGTGTCATAGTCCAAATCCAGATGTCCATAACAAGACAATGGGACGGATTTTTAAGATTTCTCATGAAAACGACAAATGGGTACAGGTCGATCTGGCCAAAGCGTCGGACAAGGAACTGGTTGATTATCAGTTGAACGGCAACGACTGGTACGTTCGGCAGGCGCGAACCATTCTGCAGGAGCGTGGCCCCAATAAAAAGGTACACAAAGCGCTTAAGGAAATTCTGGCCAAAAATCCGGATGCTACCCGCAAACTCCGCGCAATGTGGGCCCTCCACGTAACGAAAGGATTTACTGAAAAAGAGTTAAGCGATCTGCTCACCAACGAAAATGAATACGTCAGAAGCTGGGCGATTCAACTCCTGGCCGAAAATAAATCGGTTGCTCCCGAAACGCTGAAACGTCTGGCAGCTCTGGCACAAAATGACAATTCGTCGCTTGTACGGTTATACTTAACGTCAGCTATGTTGCGGCTGGAACCGACCCAGCGGTGGGACGTACTGGATGCGCTTGTTCAGAAATCGGCGGATAAGGACGATCATAATCTGCCGTTGATGCTGTGGTACGCTGCTGAGCCGTTGGCTGCCCTCGACATGAAGCGGGCACTGGAACTGGCTCAGAAATCAAAAATGCCGAAGCATCTGCCGTATACCGTTCAGCGAATAGGCGCCATCGGCACGGAGGACTCGAAAAAATTACTGAAGGAACTGAATGATCGGGTGGGCAAACGGGAACACTCGCACGAAAATCACGAACTTCAGGCAGCAATTGCTAAGGCACTAGAGGAGTAATCAGATGGAGCGCAGATTTTTATGATCGTCATGATTGGTAACGATTTAAGCCTAACGATTATAAAAATCTGCGCTCTGTATAACCGCAAACAACTTATGAATACGCAAACAACCAGCGGATACGTATTGAGTGGCCTATTGCTTTTCTGCTACGTAACAAACACCTACGGACAAGATAAATCGCTGTTCAAGGTGCGCCAACAGCAGGCCGCCAATACGACTCCCAGAGCAGATACAAAAGCAGTTACGCCATCCAACGACTTTAAGAAAACAGAAATAACCCGAGATTTCATTTCGGAAGGCGTGGCCGTTGCTGATCTGAACAAGGATGGGAAGATGGATATCGTGGCCGGTTACTATTGGTTTGAAGCCCCCACCTGGAAACGTCATGAGATGGCCCCCTCCCGCACGTTTGACCCCCGAAAAGAATACAGCGAGTCATTCCTGAATCTGGGGATGGACGTGAATCAGGACGGCTGGGACGACGTAGTGCTTATTGACTTTCCAGGAAAACCCGGTTTCTGGTTTGAGAACCCCAAAAACAACCAGACAGGAAAATCAACCTCAGGCCCCTGGAAAAAGCATATTCTTGCCGACTCTGTCGGAATAGCGAATGAGTCTCCAGGATTTATTGATATAGACGGCGATGGCCGACTCGACATTCTTTGTGGCGATAAGGATAAAAAGCAAATTGTGTGGCTAAAACCTCCCGTCAAACCAGGTGATACAGAATGGCAGCGATTTGCTTTAAGCAAAGAGAACGTTCCGGGTACTGAAATTTTTTCGCACGGCATTGGCTTTGGAGATATCAACAAAGATGGCTTTGATGACGTAGTGGTTCGGGAAGGCTGGTACGAAGGAACAGCTGATAAAAAGTCCGGCAACTGGGTTTTTCATCCGGCCAATCTTGGCGAAAACTGTTCGCATATGCAGATTCTGGATGTGAACGGCGATGGTAAAAACGACGTAGTAAGCGCATCGGCCCACGCACTGGGCATATGGTGGCACGAACAGATTGTGGATGAACAGGGAAAAATCAACTTCAAAACGCATCTGATGAGCAATACAACCGCTCAAACGCACGCTTCTATCATGGCCGATCTGAATGGCGATGGCCGCAAAGATTATATCACGGGCAAGCGATTTCTGGCACACCATGGCCGCGATCCTGGCGACAGTGACGCTCCTATTCTTTTGTGGTTCGAATTTACGCCCGGTAAAGAACCTTATTACAAAGAACACGTCATTGACAACGATTCCGGCGCTGGCCTTAATATTACAGTAGCCGACATGAACGGCGACAAGAAACCCGACATTGTCATCGCTAACAAAAACGGCGTTTTCCTCTTTGAAAATAAGATTAAAAAATAGCGTTAACCTTAGTCAGCTACGCCCTGTTCATCGAATGAATGGCAAATAGCATTTGGCAAAAAGGCAACATGAAAATGTTATAGAAGGATGAACGAGCAGCCGACAAATCGCCAGCGGCAAACCATTGCAATACCAGCAAGGGATTTCAACAGCCGACTTAGTCAGTTGAGTGAAAGTAATTCTTCAACGGGAGCGCTGTTTTCCCGGCTAGCGCTGATTCACCAGCTAGCCAAAGCGTATGCAGTGGAAGCCGTTTGTGAACCGGAGGTCTTGCTGGCTGATCTTGAGATCGAAGAAATTACGGACCCACCCTTATATGGGTATACGCCCGACGATGATCCGGTTATCGTTCACTTTAGCTATTAGATTCTTTCAAAAAGCCGCGTCAGTACTAACGAACGCGGCTTTTTGCTTCGGATAAAGTGTGTTACTTAAGGCTGCCCGCCACCACCAGCCGCTCCATAGACCTGGCCTGTAGCGTAACTACCATCGCTGGCAGCCAGTTGTACATAAATCGAAGCGAGTTCGACGGGTTGTCCGGGACGGCCCAGTGGCGTATCGCCACCAAAGCTTTTTAGCTTTTCAGCGGTAGCTCCTCCGCTGGGTTGTAAAGGTGTCCAGATCGGCCCCGGTGCTACGCCATTCACCCGAATTCCTTTCGGCCCTAGCTGCTTTGCGAGCGATTTAACGAAGTTCATGTTCGCGGCCTTCGTTTGTGCGTAATCAAAGAGATTGGGCGAAGGATCATAGGCCTGCTCGGAGGTGGTACTGATAATAGCCGAACCGGGTGGCATGTGTGGCAAAGCGGCTTTTGTAATCCAGAAAGGTGCGTAGATATTGGTCTTGATCGTAGCGTCGAAATCGTCCGAAGTAAGGTCCTGTAGCGATTGCCGCTGTTGCTGCCGGGCTGCATTATTCACCAGGATATCCAGGCCGCCCAACCCTTTCACGGCTTCGTCAACCAATCGCTTACAGAAAGCTTCATCGCGGATGTCGCCGGGAATGGCAATTGCTTTCCGGCCTTCTTTTTTAATAAGGTCAATCACCTCTTTGGCGTCGGGCTCCTCGGCTGGCAGGTAATTGATCGCTACGTCGGCTCCTTCGCGGGCGTAAGCAATAGCGGCTGCCCGTCCCATCCCTGAATCTCCGCCGGTAATCAGCGCTTTCCGTCCCTGCAAACGACCTGAACCTTTGTAGCTGGTCTCACCATGATCGGGCCGAGGGTTCATCTTGCTGACTAAACCTGGCCAGGGCTGCATAGGCGTATTAAACGGCGGCTTAGGAAATTTTGTGGTTGGATCGACAAGGGCTGCGGGAGCCACTGAACTGACATTTTCCGGGTCTGAAGACGCCAATACGGGCGCTCCCATCATAGAAGCGGCTAAACCGCTTCCGATTCCGCCAATAACCTGACGTCGGCTTAATTGATTCTCATTCATGGTCTTCTATAAACGTTGAGTAATTCATAATTCTACAGTTTGCCTGTAGGCTAAGCAGCTAACTAATGGTATAACGCTAAGGTTAGATTTTTCAGAATTTAAAAATGATCGGGCAGGAAAAGCTTTCTCTTCCAACAATAAGCTTCACTACGTAGTTTGCTTAGTTGGTCATTGTTGGAGCAGTAATTGACTGTAAAACAACTCGATGACTATACATACGAATACTGACACAATGGACGAACACGAATCACCCGAACTGACTGAGGATGAAAAGCGGTTATTTGCCGACCTCATGCCCGAAGATCTGAACGAGATTCTGGATACAGGCGTCAATCGGCGTCATTTTCTCAAATTGATGACGCTGGCAGGCGGAAGTATTCTGGCAACTCAATCGGCGGTAGCGGAGCAGTTAATGACTCGCCCCTTTAGCGAGGCTACCCCAACGGGACTTGATCCGGCCAGCCTTGACAACGCGGTGAACGTATCATTCAAAGTTAACGGAACGGTCCGCAAACTCACGGTTGATTCGCGGATGACATTGCTGGATACACTACGTGAACGACTCGATCTGACTGGCTCCAAGAAAGGTTGCGACCACGGGCAATGTGGTGCCTGTACAGTCATCGTAAACGGTCATCGGGTGCTGTCCTGTCTGACACTAGCCGCGAGTTGCGAAGGCAAAGCGGTGCAGACAATCGAGGGATTAGCTCAGGGTAGTCAACTGCATCCTATGCAGGAGGCTTTTTTGAAGCACGATGGATTTCAGTGTGGTTTCTGTACTCCGGGTCAGATATGCTCGGCAGTAGCGCTGCTCGATGAAGCCAGGAAAGGCGATGTGAGCTACGTAACCCAAAACGTTCGTCAATCGGCTGGTTCGGTAAAGCTCTCCAACGAAGAGATTCGGGAACGCATGTCTGGAAATATTTGCCGATGCGGTGCTTACCCGAACATAGTGTCTGCTATTCAGGAGGTTCACAGCGGCAAGCCCGTTGAACAGGTCTTCCGCTCGGTCTGATTTTTAACTCCTGTATCCAATGAGACCTTTTACATACACTCGAGCCAAAGACGCTACGTCCGCAACGAAGTTTCTGACCCAGAATCTGAACGCCAGATTCCTTGCCGGTGGTACTAACCTACTGGACCTGATGAAAGAAGATGTTGAGCGGCCCAATGCCTTAATCGACATTTCTGAACTGAGCCTGGGCGAGATCAAAACAATCGCTACAGGGCCTAATCAGGGCGGCCTTTCAATCGGCGGACTCGGCAAAAACACCAACGCAGCCAATCATCCACTAGTTCGTCAACAGTATCCCTTACTGACGCAGGCAATTCTGGCTGGTGCATCGGGACAAATTCGGAACATGGCAACCAATGGCGGTAATCTGCTGCAACGTACCCGATGCCCCTATTTCTATGAAGTGGGCATGCCGTGCAACAAGCGTGAACCGGGAACGGGCTGTGGTGCCCGCGAAGGCATCAACCGGATGCACGCTATTTTCGGCTGGTCGGAACAATGCGTGGCCGTCTATCCGTCCGATATGGCCGTTGCGCTGGCGGCATTGGATGCTGTAGTCAGAGTCAAAAACGCAACGGGTCAGGAACGTAGCATTCCCATGAGTGATTTTCACCGTCTACCCGGCGACAAGCCTGAGCAAGACACAAACCTGGCTCATGGCGAACTCATTACGTCTATCGAATTGCCAAAGAACAACTTTGCCGCTAAATCCTATTATCTGAAAGTGCGGGACCGGGCTTCGTATGCGTTTGCGCTGGTGTCGGTTGCAGCAGCTCTGGAGACGGAGGGTAACAGGATCAAACAGGTACGTATTGCGATGGGCGGGGTAGCGCACAAACCCTGGCGTGCGCTGAAAGCTGAGCAGATGCTGGTCGGGAAAGAAGCTACAGAAGCTAATTTCAAACTAGCCGCCAGCGCCGAAATGGCTGAAGCTAAACCGTTGGCACACAATGCATTTAAAGTAGAATTGGGCAATCGAAGCATCGTTCTGGCCCTGCAAATGGCCATGAATGGCGGCAAAGCGTAACGTAACAACTCCCATGAAGGATACGAACAAAGCAATCGGCACACCCATCAGCCGTATCGATGGCCTTGCTAAAGTGACTGGCAAAGCTGCCTATTCGATGGATCATCCGGTAAAGAATGCAGCGTATGCTATTCTGTTTAAAAGCACCATCGCTGCTGGGAAGATCAGCGACATTGATACGTCGACTGCCGGAAAAGCGCCCGGTGTACTGGCCATCATCACCCACAAAAACGCTCCGAAACTCAATGTCAAAGGCGGACTACGTGGCGGGGCTTTGCTGCAAAGCCCAGAAGTCGAATTCTTTGGACAGAATATTGGTATTGTCATCGCTGAAACGTTCGAACAGGCCCGCTACGCATCGCGGCTGATCAACGTTACGTATGACAAAAAAGAGCCCAAGGTCGATTTCGAAAAGCTGAGTGATAAAGCCCGTCCGCCGAAGGATAAGGAAAAAGCCGACGCCAAACGGGGCGATGTGCAGACCGCACTCAGTCAGGCCACTCACAAAGTCGAAGAATTATACCAAACGCCCATTGAACATCATCAGCCGCTGGAGCCGCATGCCGCCATTGCTGAATGGGAAGGCGACAAGGTGACTTTGTACAGCAGTGCACAGATCGTGAACGGTGCCCAAAGTGCAGCGGCTGCTACGTTAAACCTGAAGCCCGAACAGGTACGTATCGTTTCGCCTTATATCGGAGGTGGTTTTGGATCGAAAGGAGGACAATGGGCGAATCTGGCACTGGCAGCCGTAGCTGCCAAACACATCAACCGGCCGGTAAAACTGGCGTTGACTCGTCAGCAGATGGTAAATTCGGTGGGTTTGCGTCAGCAAAATCTTCAAAAAGTGAGTCTGGCGGCTACTGCCGATGGTAAGCTGACCGCTCTGGCGCACGAGATTACAACCCACTGTGCCATTGATGACGAATTTGTCGAGCCCTGTGGCGACTGCTCAAAAGTCATGTACGACACGCCGAACTCACTCATTACGTATCGCGTAGTACCCATGAATCTGATTGTGCCGACCTACACGCGTGGCCCCGGCAAATCGACCGGCAGTTTTGCCCTCGAATCGGCGATGGATGAACTGGCTTACAAGCTGAAAATGGACCCGATTGAGTTTCGAATTAAAAACGAACCCGAGCGTGACCCGTCCAATGGAAAACCCTGGTCATCACGGACAACAGTGCAGTGCCTTCGCGAAGGCGCCAAAGCCTTTGGCTGGGAAAAACGCAAGTCTGAACCTCGGCAGAACCAACAGGGCAACTACTGGATTGGCTATGGCGTCTCGGCCGGAACGTACCCCGCCCGTCAGCGTCCTACCTCGGCTACGGTGAAGCTGAAACGTACCGGCGACAACGTAACTGCTACTGTAGAACTGGCTGCCGCGGACCTGGGAACAGGTACCTACACCATTCTGGCGCAAACAGCCGCCGATGCGCTGGGGCTACCTGTACAAAACGTAAAGGTAAAAATTGGTGATTCGGACCTGCCACCCGCAGCCGGTGCAGTGGGCTCGGTAGGCGCTGCCAGCTATGCCAATGCAGTGAACGATGCCTGCCGGAAATTGACAGAGGAGTTGGTAACCAAGTCCGGTAAGCAGTTTTTTGCGCCCCCAACAGCGGTTCAGCTGATGCGTTCTGAAAAACTGACTGACTACCAGACACGCGTCGACAGCAACCCGCTCGAAACCGCCGACGATTATTCGGCACATAGCTTTAACGCCAATTTCGCAGAAGTCGCCGTCAACAAATCGACGGGAATGGTACGTGTCAATCGGTTTCTGGCGGTGACTGGCGCCGGGCAGATTCTGAATCCAAAAACCGCTCGTTCGCAGATCATAGGTGGCAACGTATGGGGTATCGGTATGGCCCTGACCGAAGAGTCGGTGGTAGACCCGCGCTGGGGCAATTTTGTTACCCGCTCCTTCGCCGATTACCACGTTCCGTCCAACTTAGACATCGGTAATCTGGACGCTATATTTATTCGTGAGCAGGACGAACATGTCAATACGTTAGGCATCAAAGGCATTGGGGAAGTCGGCATTGTGGGCGTAGCAGCAGCTGTGGCTAATGCCGTTTTCAACGCTACAGGCAAACGAGTGCGCGAATTACCCATTACGCCAGATAAGGTATTATAAAAAAATCCATGACCAGGCCTGGCAGCGACTTACTCGCTTCGGTTCTGATCATGGATTATAGGACCGCTAACTAGCTTTGAAAATAATATCCGGCATTTAAGTCGTCAATCAGACCCCGATGCGTAGGTTGCCAGTTCAGTTGCTGGCTGGTTTTCAGGCTGGTTGCCGGGCTGTCGAAAACAATGAAACGACTCATCCAATCAAAATGGCCAGCAGCATCTTCGGGAGTTATCGAATCGACGGGTAAGTTTAGTTGTTTACCGATCACTTCTGCAATTTCCCGAACCGGTATTCCTTCGTCACCAATTGCATTGTATCTGGCTCCGGCTGCCCCTTTTTCCAGCGCCAGTCGGAAGAGATGAGCCGCATCCAGCCGGTGTACAGCGGGCCAACGATTATGGCCATTCCCCACGTAAGCTGATACGCCTTTCTTGCGAGCGGTGTTGATGATAAATGGCACAAAACCATAGTCGCCGGCATCATGAACCGAAGGCGGTAACCGAATCACCGATGCGCGTACACCCTTTTCTGCCAGCGACATGGCTGCGGCTTCAGAAGCTCGCGGAAAACCGGGGGCCGGATCGTCTTCTGTAATCAAACTACCATCGGTACGTATGCCTAATATGCCACCAGTCACCACAAGCGGGCGTTCGGAGCCAGTCAGAACGGAGCCAATAGCCTCAATAGCCCGCTTATCCGTTTCGGCAGCGGCCAGGTAGTTCGAAAAATCGTGAATAAAAGCCGTATGAATAACGCCATCAGCCGCAGCTGCTCCTTTTTTTAAACAGTCAGGGTCTTCGAGACTTCCTCTCAATACGTTAGCCCCTGCCTTGGTGAGCGATTGGGCCGACTCTTCCGAACGAGCCAGACCAACAACCTGATGTCCAGCCTTTATTAATTCCTGCACAATAGCGGAGCCAATAAACCCAGAGGCTCCTGTAACAAATACACGCATAGACGCTTCTTTTGGATGATTCCGCAAAACTAACGGGCTCTCATGCCGCAGAACGAGGACATTTGACTCATTTTTTTGAGGTCATTTTTATTGTATTTTTCGTTTTATTTCATGAATACCTTCCTTTTTCATCATGGTCGACGACTTTGAACAATACATCAGACAATACGCACCTGAGCTTACGCCCGAACAAATGCAATTGATCCGGTCGAGGTCGGTTGTAAAAAAAGTGCATAGAAAGCAGTCATTAATGCACGAAGGAGAAGTTTGTCGCTACAAAATATTTGTGATTCGTGGCCTCTTGCGAACATATAAAACAGCAGCCGATGGCAGCGAATATGTTATGAAATTCACGGCTGAACGTGAATGGATAACCGACCCGGATAGCTATTTCAATCAGACACCTTCTGAATTAACGATCGACGCCATTGAACCGAGCGACGTAGTGATGTGGACTCACGCTGATTACGAAAGCCTGCGAACTGCCATTCCGGAGATAAACGCTTTCACCGAAAAACTGATCACAAAAAATATCGGTGATACACAGAAGCGAGTCCTGATGAACATCAGTGCCAGTACGGAGGAGAAGTATCAGTATTTCGTCGATACGTACCCTAACATTTTCCGGCGTGTACCATTACATATGGTGGCCTCCTACCT
>NZ_JBMDWV010000154.1:0-11026 GCF_048594605.1 Spirosoma sp. | reverse complement strand
GTGCTCCATGCCCCAGATAAACTCTTGGTTGCTGGCTTTGGCTTTGTCGTAACAGTGCTTGAAAACGTTCTTGTAGTTGATTTCGCCCGTTGTTGGCTCTTTCCGGCCGGGGTTGTCGCCAATCTGGAAATAGCCAATTTCGCTCCAGCACCAGTTAATATGCGGAATGATATGGCCCTCGTTTTTCTGCATATGATAGATGTCAAACAGAATCTTACAGGCAGGGCTGTTAACAGCCCGACAAATTTCATAGGTCTGGTCTGACGTACGGAGAAACAGATTGGGCGTATCGCTGAGCGGCTCCAGCACCATGGTTACTCCGGCAGGTGCCAGAATATCAGCCCCACGACGTAGCGCATCGATAACGTGACCTGTCTGAATACCAATTGGCAGATTTCGCTCAAAATCGCCTGGGACAACGGTTGTAAACTTAGCATTTACGCGCTTGGCCGTTTCAACTGCTTTTTGACACCCTTTCAGGAAAATATCGACAAACTCGGGCTTACCCGCTGCCAGGGTATTCTGCGAATTGCCGCCCTTATCGAGCACAAATACCCCCATAGTCATACCCAGACGAGACATTTCCTGAGCGATTTTCTCCTGCGTCGATGCGTCACGCCCCATCATGCCATTATCTTCCAGCGCTGTAAAACCCATATCAGCCATAAATTTGAGCTGATCAATCAGGTCTTTTCCAGCGCTGTTTTCAAACATGCCAAAATGCGGAGCGTACTTGAGTTTAAAGTTGTTTTTAGCCAAAAAGTTGGGCTGTGAATGCCAGGTAGAAGCTACCGATTCACCAGAAACGGCAGCAGAAAGGCCCAGTCCAGCCGCGCCAAAAGTTGATTTTACAAAGTTCCGTCGTTGCATACATTAAGGGGTAAACCAGGGTTTCATAGAATTATGATACATATGCTGGAAGCGTTGTGTCAATAATTCTACGAAACCCTGGTTCAGGTTATTTCTTTTTTAAACTTGCTAAATATTCAACTAAATCGACTAATTCCTGCGTGGCCATGGTTTCCTGCAAACCGGATGGCATCATAGAGGAGTCTATTTGCTTCATTGATACTACGTCCGACATTTTGTAGTTCTGGACGACACCACCGGGGAATTTCATCTGTAAATCGGTTTCGGTTTTGCTGGACACAATTCCGGTCATTGAACTACCATCCTTGAATTTTACCTCCCAGCCTTCGTAACCAAAGCTGATTCCCGCATCGGGATGCAGAATAGCCAGATATTGACCTTCTTTGGGCAGCTTCGAGCCAATCTCTGAAAGTTTTGGCCCAAAATCCATGCCTTCGTTGTTTACCTGATGGCAAATCGCACAGTTGTTTTTAAAGACACTAATGCCCTTAGTAGCATCGCCTTTTAAGGCTAATAATTCATTGATAGCCGGAAGTTTTTTCCCTTCAGCACTTTGGCCACCATCCAGAAAACCAGCAGCCTGCTGGCGAATATTCTTACGCCAGTCGCCACTAACGCCCTGTACTGCGGCTTTTTTGTAATCGTCCTTAATATCGCCTGACTTCAGCAGAGCAACAACCAGATCGGCGCCTTCTGAACTTCCCCCTAATGAACGTGTCGCTTCCCGACGTACCGCTACGGCCCGTTTATCATCCAAGGCAACCGTTTTTAGAATCTCAACCGACTCTTTATTACCAACCCGTCGTAGCGCCATCAGCATATTTACAGCGGCATCCGGATCGTTTCCATTGATGACTTCCCAAACCAACGGTCCCCCGCCTTGCTTTAGCAACTGCCTGACGGCATCGCGCCCTGTTGCTTCCATAGCCTTTTGAACTGCCAACTGCTTCAAATGATCGTTTTCGGAGATTGGCTCATAGCGCGTTACCAGTTCAATGTATTCAGGTGATCCGTATACATCATTCATGAGTTTGCTTAAGGCCATAGCCGCCACAGACGAATTCTTTACAAAAGTAGGGTCAAGATGACGTAGTGCTAATTTCGTTACGTCGGTGGCCGACGCTTCGGTGGAGCCGCTGTTCGCCTGAAGAATGGCTAACAATGCATTCGATTTCTCCGTAGCACCGGGGTTAAAATCGAATGCCCGGAAATACCGCAACCGCTGATTTAGATCAACAGTGGGATCAGCGGCTAGCTTAGCCAGCATAGGCACTGATTCTTTCGTGCGAGCTCGCCAAACAATATCACGCCCGGCAGCATTGGCCAGTGGGTCCTGTTGCTTTGACCAGGCGGTGTAGTACGTATCCCAATTACCCTCTGCACCAATGCCCAGTGCCTCCAGGTACCAGCGATCTTTTCCATCATACTGACTGGCCAGTTTTGCCCATAAGCCTGGTGCTTCGGGTGACGTATTAGAACGCAAGGCAATAATACATTCACGGCGTACCTGAGCGTCCGGGTCATTGACAAGCTGTTTCACATACGGAATGATATCAGCTTTTAGTTCACGGGCTGCACGAAGACCCGTGATCCGTAGATCAGGGTTATCGCTTTTCAGCGCCGTTTCGATATACTTTGTGCCTTTTTCTGATTTGCTCAATAGCCACAACGCACGCGCCTGCATGCGAGGGTTGTCGGAAGACTTGAACAATTTGGCTAACGGCTTTTCTGCTTTTTTGCCCATCTCGTGGAGTTTTTGCCAGCCGGCGTAACGTATTGCCATATTCGGGCTTTGTAGAGCTTCAATGGCGCCGTCCGTCGTCGAAACATCTACTTTGGGCATTGTATAAGGCGTATTAGGTGGTGCTACACGATATACACGCCCCCGATTTTGATCACCCGCCTGATGACCACCGACGCCCGGATCATACCAATCGGCGATGATAAGCGATCCATCAGGTGCTACGCAAATGTCGGCCGGACGGAACCACTGGTCGCGCGTGCCTTCCAGTACATTTACAATCTCCGCTTTATAGCCTGCCCCATCTTTTTGCACTGGATAAGAACGTACTACGTTCGGACCAGCATCGCAGTGGATCACCTGATTACGGAAAACTTCAGGCAGCAGCTTACCCTCATAAACTATGATGCCTGTTGGCGAACCAGCGCCGGTTTGCAACAGATTTGGCACAACACCAGGGTCATTAAGATGCCAGTGACGACGGGGAATTTCGGGTTCAATATTCTCTCGATTTGCTTGCCAGCCTGCGCCTGTTAACTCATCGGTGTACCCATAATTCCCATACTCCATTACGTAGTTGATCCGAACGCCTTTGTTGCCGTCATCGTCGTTGTCTGACTGCCACAACGTACCATAAGAATCGACAGCTACTTCATAATTATTCCGGAAATTTTGGCCCAAGAGCTCTACGTTCTTACCGTCTGGGTCGCAGCGAAATACCATTCCTTGCTTAAAATTCTGCTTATCGATGGTTTTGCCAGTGGCAATATCGACAACCGGTTTTCCATCTTTATCGAGCAACTGTTTACCCTCGTTGCCGAAATTAAAATACCATTTACCATCGGGCCCGAACACGAAGGTGTGCATACCATGGTCGTGTTGCTCACCACCGATTCCCGTAAAGAGTAATTCTTTTTTGTCGGCTTTGTCGTCGCCATTTTCGTCCGTTAGCACCCATACATTAGGGCTGTCGGATACGATGACCTTGTTACCCTGTACCCAAATTCCCAGGGGTGACTCAATGTCGGGACCTTGGTAAAATACTTTACTGACATCCGCTTTTCCATCCCCGTTTGTGTCCTCTAAAATGACGATACGGTCACCTTCTTTACGAGTAGGATTACCGTTGATGGCTGGCCGGTAATTGTAAGCTTCGCACACCCATACACGACCGCGGGCATCGACGTCAATATCGGTAGGATTGCTGAGCATTGGCTCAGCAGCAAAGAGCGTTGCCTGTAAACCTGGCGCTACGTTAAGGCTCCCAACAGCATACTTGGGGTCGCGTTTATCATCGTCGCTTAGTTTGGCGAATAACTTTGTTAAATAAGGGCTTGAAGCAGCCCCCAGATTTCGATTCTGATATGCGCCGATAAAAGCTCCACCTATGATCAGGGCCGACGCAGATATTGCTACCGTCCGACGAGAAATCACGGAGCGTTTAGTAGACAAAAAAGACTTCATAATTCCAGGGAGAAAAGTAGGCTCGGATTTTGAGAATGGGAAAGTCAATTACGTAAAAATAATTAAACCGCTCATTTATACCCATAAGCACCTCAATTTTCGTAGTCAATTTAATCTACATATAGTACTAATTTAAATTTTGTGTAGCATTGCGTCGCTACGTTGGCAACTGCATATAACACCTTTACTACTATGGGCTTTTTGTATTCAATTTTACTCGGTGGCATTGCCGGATTTATTGCCAGCCGAATTATGGACAGCCACAACTCGGCGCTCGTTAACATACTACTAGGTATTGTTGGTGGCTGGATTGGCGGCTTTATTGCCAAGCGTATGGGTAATGACCCCGAAAATGACGGCTTGGTGATGAATTTGCTGATTTCAGTATTCGGAGCTATTGTACTGATTTTGATAGGGCGATTATTTTAATTACTACCCGTATAAACAAAGAGGGCTTCTACAATCAGCAGAAGCCCTATTTGTTTATACATCAGCAGCTTACTCATTTAAGAGCAAATCCTGATACCAGAATCCGATATCCCACCGATTTACTGGTTCAGAGTTATGGCTGTCGGTGTCGATAGCAGATGCATAAGTCCTATGAACAACCTCCCCTTTCTGATAAGCAATGGGAGACAAAAAGTTAGGCGCATCGTAAACAAATGAGTGATATTCTCCATTTTCGCCACAGGGATCGACTGTTTCAGGAAATTCTTTTATCAAATCAAGCGTCAACTCTTCGCCCACAAAATCACGACTTAGCTTTTCGGCATTTACGCAGACCAGCACTGCCCGAAATCCCAAATCGACAAACTCATGAATCAGTTCGGTTGTGTTACGTTGCCAAAGTGGGAACCAGGGCTTAATCCCAGCTTGCTGTAGCTGTTTTTCCCGATATAGTCGGAGGTCTTCCAGAAGAATATCGCCAAAAATTGCATCCGTCATACCCTGATTAGCAAAGGTTTGCATCATGATCTGCATACACGTATTATATACTTCCATTGATACGTCGCCGGGTAAACGTAGCATTTCCAAGGGCAGTCTTAACCGATTAGCCTGAGCAATCAATAGCTCTGTACGAACACCATGCATACTCACACGGCCCAACTGCTCATTAATATTGGTGAGCAGTTGGTAACCTGTAAAGTGTTCTGATCGGGACGCATAATATAAGGCCAGTGCGGAATCTTTGCCTCCACTCCAGTTCATGATCGCCCTGCGTTTACTCATCGGAAGTAAAACTTGGAAGGAGCTATTTCAGCTCTTACTGAATCAATTAACGTAGCAGTTGTAGTGCCTGGTTTATAACGTAGTACGTAACCCGCCTGCTTGTAAGACGGCGTTACACCAGCATAAATTGTTCCCGTTTCAGGATCAACACCTAAGCCGGAGAACAGTCGTCCAATAAAAGGAGTCGTGGCTGGAATGCTGCTGGCATCAATTGAGAACTGATAGGCTTCTCCTTTCTCTTTATAATTATCGGCAGCATCATAGAATGAGTTGACGAAGAAGAAGGTCTTCTTGTCGGCGCTTATGGCAAAAGACCCAGGCGATTTGGCTGAATTTCCGACAACGAGCCGCTTGATTACGCTTTTATTTGACGGATCAATCTGAACCACTTCTTTTGTCGATGATGCATAGGCCCATAATCTATTGTTCGCGTCTACTGCAATTGGATTCGGGTTTACACCAACCTCAACGCTCGGTTGCTTGATTTCGTCAGTATCAGTATTGATAACCGTCAGAACGCGATCGCCACCGACACTACCAACAAAAGCTTCGTTACCAATAACAACGATTTTTTCAGCCCCTTTACCAACCGTAATCTTTTTCTTGACCGTTCTGGACGCCAGATCTATTACTAAAACGTAGCCTGGATTGACATAGAAAGGCGAACTACCCGTAGCCGCCCAGCAACTAATGTACGCCTTGTTCAGTCCAGCTTTTACAACGTAGCGAGGATTCTCGACATCAGGCGCCTGAAAGGTTGCCAATGACTTAAACGTACCCGATTCTACAATTTCGATTTTATCCTGCCCAGCCGTGCTATTATCGACCAGAATCACACCTTTCCCATCAATTTCAGTATAATCCTGTAGGCCACCCGTCAGCGTTCGCGCATTGACCGTGTTGAAAATATCCGTCGAAGCCGTCTTTGCGTTTTTGGGCAGAAACGAAATCGAGCCGTTGTTATCTAGAAAGTTACCCGAATTAATAATAAATGCACCTGATTCATAAGGAGTTAATTCAGGATCATTGGTTTTACAATTCCAGACGCTAATCGCCAACAGGCAAAGTGCAATTCCTTTTGTTAATTGCTTTTTCATGGAGTAATAGATGGAAAATTAAAAAGAACATTAAGTGCCCAGCTACGTCCGGGCAAGGCGTTGCGCTTTACACTGAGCGCCAGCACATCAAATACGTTATTTATCTGCCCTTGTATCCGAATCGGAACAGGCCCCAGTTTGGCAATCGTCTCTACTAATACATTTGTCATCGTAACACCTTTCAAAAACTGGCTGTTATCAAAGGTGACGAACCGGCGCGACGTTGTTTGCGATTGTATGGTTAATCGAGTACGGTTACGTTGTACATAAGCAGTCAGGGTACCAGTATGCACGGGCACATAAGGCAACTGCTTTCCGACAACGTCTTGAGCATACGTATCGTAAGCTCGTTCCTGGGAAGTGCGCGTCAAACCATATCCCGTATGTATACCAGTCTTCCACCGGCTTTTTGTATACGTCAACGTACTGGTTATCTCTGCACCACGGGCCACAACCAGTTGAAGATTTTCGACATGATAATCCTTGGTAGGATTCCAATATGTCCAGTCATCGATACGATTATGGTAGGCCGTGACTTCAGCATCCAGATTCAAATGTTCAGAGAACGTAACGTTGGTAGCTAATCCACCCTCTACATTTATTCCTCGTTCGGGTCGAAGATCAGGATCTCCCAAAACAAGCCAATATCGTTCATTCAAGGTAGGCACCCGATAGCTGTACCCTACCGAGCCTTTAGCTGTTAAGGCCATTCCACTACGTTTTACAAGCTTGTATTCAGTTCCCAAAGACGGGGTTGTAGGAGGATTGAAGCGCGTAACAAATGCCTGGCGCAGATTAGCAGACACTAACCATCGATCCGTCTGAAAACGTAACAAAGCGTATAAATCCTGTCTGTTTTCAGTAATCAATCCGTCGCCATATCCATCAGTACATGTTTGATAATGCGACCATTCTCCACCGATCCGCAAGCTCAGATTAGTACGTTGGCTGGCAGGCCAGAGCAAAAACTCGCGTTCAATACGTCCAATAAATCGGTCAGTGGATGTATGGCTGGATTGTAAATAACTACCCTTGGCATAATCGATTACGTCCCGAATCCAGCCTAAACGAACAGTCATCTGGTTCGCTTCGTAAGTACCTAATAAACGTACTGATTGCGTTCGAGTACGTTCTCTGGCAATAGTATCTTGGGGTGCAAGAATCAGATCATTATCCGTTAACCAGGCATTGACAGACAACTGCCGCCCGCTTTTGTGACGAACGTATAAATCCTGAACTAACCCTCGCTGTCCTGTAGTAGATTGCTCAACAAAATACCCTCTACGCTCGCGATACGGGTAATCGTTATTCATCTGGTTTCGATAGCCAAACGTCCGGCCCGAAAAATTCCAAGATTTCCCTAAGGCTCCGCCATACCGAATGCCCAACTGAGTTTGGTTATTCCCAAACGAAACCAATTGCTGGCCAATTGTTGCGCCAAATTTTGTCTCCCAGTTGGGAGTGCTTCCTAATAAAATACTTCCGCCTACCGCATCGGAGCCAATTACGGAGCCACCCGGCCCATACTGTACGGCCAATCGATTAAAACCCGCTACAGCTAATGTTGAAAAATCCGTTTGCCCCAGGTTAGGTTGATTAATATTAATGCCATTCCAAAGCACAGCTGTATGATTGGCCGAAGTTCCTCGAAAAGAAACAGTAGCTAACTGTCCCGGTCCGTAATTTTTGAAGGCTAGCGGTGTCGTAAAGGTCAATAAATCGGTTAATAGGCCAAACCGGAATTGTAGTAACGTAGCAGAATCGATACGCTGTAGTTTTTGACCTGCCGAAAATCGTTCAGGTGCGATAGCGCGTACAGTAACAACCGAGAGTGATACAGGAGGGCCTGAACGTACTGAGTTCATCGACGATGAATCTGATTGTGCATAACAATCCTGTCCGGCCAGTAAACCGACAAACACGTTAATTACCCACCAAAAACTGGGTTGTTTTCTCACTATTTAGGTAAAATATGCACCGAAATTTCAAACCGTCATACCGGCACGCAGTTAGCTTGTCTCCTCCGAACAGCAAACAGCGGATCGTCGTCGGCAGGTCTCCTGACTCGTCTCATTGGTTCCGACCTTCCCACGCTACAACTAGCGCAGTGGTCATGCAGAGTGAACCAATTTTAAAGAAACTTACAGTTGCGGGGACAGTGTTGGGATCACACCAACTTCCCTTTTAAGCCGTGAAAGTCGCCATGAAGCGACATCAGGCACCGAAAACTCTGAACAAAAGTATAGAAATTTGTAGAATGTTGTATCGTATTCACACTAACGTAGTAATAACCTTCTGCTAACTACAGATATCATTCTGTATCATTTTGCGCTGAATGCAGTACGTTTTAGGCTTTACGATCGCTTAATCAAGCTTATGAATCAAACACTTTGGTCACTCAATAGTCAGCGTGCCCTGGTCACGGGCGGCACAAAAGGTATTGGCGAAGCTATAGTTCGTCAATTTCTTGGGCTTGGCGCATCGGTATTTATTGTTGCTCGCGATAACGATTTGCTTCAGGAGCAATTAACTACGTACCGACAGCAAGGGCATGTAGTTGAAGGGCTGGCTGCAGATCTAAGCCAACCGAATGTAGCACACCAGATTATTAAGGCCGTGAATAATAGATGGAAATCGTTAAATATTTTGGTCAACAATATTGGAACTAATATTCGTAAGCCTACCACTGATTATAATTCAAATGAGTACGAGCACATTTTGAATACAAATCTTCGCTCAGCTTACGAATTAAGTCAGGCCGCTTATCCTCTACTAAAAGAATCGGGAAGTGGAAAGATAATTTTTGTTTCGTCAGTATCTGGCCTGTCTCATACCAGTAGCGGTTCACTTTACGGAATGACAAAAGCTGCTCTACTCCAGTTAACCCGCAATTTAGCCGTCGAATGGGCGCCCGATGGCATTCGGGTAAACGCAGTAGCGCCTTGGTATATCAAAACGCCTTTGGCAGCTCCTGTGCTGACCAATCCAGAAAAATTAGAGGGCATTCTGAAACGAACACCCATGAATCGAATTGGCGAACCAGAAGAGGTAGCTTCTGCCGTATCTTTTCTGAGTATGCCTGCTTCCAGCTATATAACAGGTCAAACCATCGCTGTCGATGGTGGACTAATGGCCTGGGCTTTCTAACAATAGATAGAAGATTAAATTTCGGTAGTTCTTTATTAGTTAGATCCCAGCGATCATCGATTTCATTTTCGTCATTGCCGTATTGGTTACGGTTTGGGCATCCTGTGCGTAATACGATTTATTAAATACTTCTAAAGACAAGACGATTGGCTTATCACTACGTTTAATGATTTTCAACGTATCGCGAATCGGTGCTACGCCATCTCCAGGGAATACCCGATCGGCATCCGTGATTTTTTCTCTTGGAAAATCAGCGGTATAGTCATTCACATGGAATACTTCAATGGCTGATTTTCCTACCAGTGGTAAGCCAACGCTACCGGAGCCACCTTTATAAAGATGATAGATATCTAACAACACCCTTGCCGATGGATGCCCACTTTCAATTGCCACAAACATAACTTCACTTAGTCGACTCAGATTGGGCGAAAAACCCCATAATTCCAGTTGCGGTACTACGCCTGTTTTATCGCCTAGCTCTAAAATAGCCCGATAGCGCTCAGCAGCCTTATATAAATCAATCTTAGGACTTCCAGGCGTTTGTGCCCCTATAGGTGGCGTAGCAACCCGCTTACATCCCACCTCCGCCAGCATTTCCATTTCACGTTTAAGCTGATCAAGGCCTTTCGCACGAGCCTCAGTATCGTCAACAATCCAGGGAGCAAATCCAATAGCGTTTTCAACATTTATACCATTATCTTTCAATACCTTGCGCGCATCAGCTGTGGTGCCGCCGTTTTTCAGATACTGCTGTAATGTTTCAATCCATATTTCAACCGACCTGAACCCAGCTTTTGAAGCCACCTCTAATTCTTTCACAAACCCGAGTTTATGTCCTCGAATTGTACTCATATTTAGGCAGAGGGTAAAAGCTGATGGGGCTTTTGAATTGGCCATAGTTTCTGATGAACTCGACACAGCAATGGCTCCCACAGAAGCCGTTAGAGCCGCCAGAGTTTGACGACGGGTGACAGGCTGAGACATAAAAGATGATAAATTCAGGCGTTTATATTTACGTACTAAAATCAGACAAACAGGTAAACCTACTGTTGATAAAGCTTACGATCAACGGATAGAAGTAAACCGAACGTAACGATCATACAATTTTCTTAAAAATATTTTTCCATTTCTGCTTATTATTTTCTACTTTTGCACTCCCAAACTCGGAATAGAATCAATAACATACGAGGATGAAGGTCCGCCAAGATCTACGTGATTCGGTGGAAACCACATCTGACTTTTGGACAAACAAGCTTTTGCGAGACAAAGTATTGTATGTCCGTAAAAGGTCAGGTGTAGCACGCCTGACCTTTTTTGTTTTTGAGGCTGATTTTTAGATAGATATAGGAATCATCTAATTATTTATCTAATTTTGCGGCCCGATTCAGAAGGTCTGAGTTGGAATAGAGTATCTAAATTTTACCTGCTTACTTTAAACAAACAATAATGTCTGGTTTAATTGGCAAGAACATCGGGA
>NZ_JBMDWV010000153.1:0-9986 GCF_048594605.1 Spirosoma sp. | reverse complement strand
AAGCAACGGAAATTCATTTGCCCTATAACCCGACCGACGAACGCGAAGTTTGTACGAACCTGACCATCAGCAACAACCTGATTACAGACGTAACAAACGAAGATTGGGGCGCTGTGGGCATCGGTGCGGGTTATGTTCGCGGCATCAGCATCGAGCATAACGACATCAGCGAAGTTGGCTATAGCGGAATCAGCATGGGTTGGGGCTGGACACGTACCATCAACGCCATGCGCAACAATCGGGTGACGGCCAACAAAATTCATCGCTACGCTAAACACATGTACGATGCAGCCGCCATTTACACCCTCTCCGCGCAACCCGGCTCGACCATTTTCGAAAACGACATCGACAGCGTCTACAAAGCGCCTTACGCCCATTTGCCCGCGCATTGGTTTTACCTCTACACCGACGAAGGTTCGTCGTATTTCACGATCAAAGACAACTGGACACCGTCCGAAAAATACCTGCAAAACGCCAATGGCCCGAACAACGTCTGGGAACGTAACGGCCCGAACGTAGCGGACAGCATTCGAACGAAAGCCGGTCTGCAACCGACGTATCAGCATCTGCTACGTGAAAAGGCGCCGATGGACGCCAACTGGCGCATCAATAAAGAAAATCCGGTTATTGTCGAGTTGACAACCAGCAATAATCAACCACTTGATAAACAGACGCTAAACGCGATTCTGGTAAAAAGTAAGGTCAATCCGAACGCGGTGTATCAGTGGCAAAATCACTACGTTGTTTTCGATAAAGTGCAGGATGTTTTTGTCTTGAGCGAACGGTTGAAATCAGCTTTTCCAACGGCGAATGTCAAAACTTATTACGATCTGTTCTACGAGTTCAACCGCAGTCATTGCGCAACCGGTCCAACTACGGGCGAATGGGAACACACGATTTTAACCGCCAATCTGGCTGCTGACCCGAAACTTCAGCAGGAGTATCTGGACTATCATGCGACGCAGTTTGAGAAGTGGCCGGAAGTGTCGAAGGGATTCTGCAACGCCAAGTTTCAGCAACTGCTTCTCTACCGAAATGGACGGCAACTGATGCTGGTGATCAGTATTCCGAAAGGCGAAAGCTTAGACAAACTCAACCCAAAGACAACGGAAAATAACCCACGCGTCGATGAATGGAACGCCCGAATGAAAAAGTATCAGCAGGGAATTTTAGGTACAAAACCGGGCGAGGTTTGGGTGGAATTGAAGAAAACTCCGTAGAATTTTTGTCATCCCGACGCAGGAGGGATCTCAAGTGTCAGGAAACATGAGATCCCTCCTGCGTCGGGATGACAAAGCAACGCATTTACAAAAAAAACATGTTACGATTAGGTATTTTAGGATTAGGGGAGGGACGTAGCACAATGTCGGCGGCATTGTCGAGCCCGAATTATGAACTGGTCAAAGTATGTGATCAGAAACTGGAACTATGTCGGCAACGGGAAAAAGAGTTTGATTTTCACAGCTATACGACTAATTATCAGGACCTGCTCGATGATCCAACCATCGACGTTATCGCCATTTATACGCCCGATCACCTCCACGCCGAACATACCAGACAGGCCATGTTGCACGGCAAGCACGTCGTTTGTACGAAGCCGTTCATTGACGATCTGTCGAAGGCGAAAGAATTGATCGACGTTAGCGAGAAAACAGGCAAGAAAGTATTTGTCGGACAGAGTTCCCGCTTTTTCGAGCCAATGAAAAAGCAACGTAGTGATTTTGAAGCGGGCTTAATTGGCGAACTGATCACGATTGAAGGGTATTACCACGCCGATCACCGCTGGTTTCTGGCCAAAGGCTGGTCGCTGGAAAACGCATTCAAGTGGCTGTACGGCGGCCTGAGTCACCCGGTTGATTTCATTCGCTGGTATTTGCCGAACATCGACGAGGTGATGGGCTACGGCATGCTTAGTTCGAACGGCCGGAAAGGTGGTCTGAAAAACGCCGATACGATGCACTTCATTTTCAAAGCTACCGACGGGCGTATCGCTCGCGTAAGTGGCGCGTACACCGGTCCCGTACAACCCGTCGTCCGCGACTCTGAAATGAGCTGTATACTACGTGGTACGGAAGGTTGCTCGCAGGCCGATTACATGGATTTGCGCTACGCTATTACGACCAATACGGGCGAAGAAATTGTGCAGACCTGGGAGCATAAACTGAAGCATTACTTCCGGTTTGAAGGCAAAAGCCACCACGCGGGCGAGTACCAGAACTACCTCGATTATTTCGCTACGTGTCTGGAAACTGGTCAAACGGCTTACCCCGACATTCGCGAAGGCATCGGCACCGTAGCACTTTTGCAAGCGATGGATAAATCCCTCCAAACCGGCCAGCCGGTGAAGGTGCAGGACGTATTGAGTGAGTTCGGGCTGTAATGTGCTGTCAGGTTCTCAAACCTGACAGCGCTGATGAAGATTTTTCCTAAACCATGAATAACATCACCGACCGGTTAACCCTACTCGATTACGGTATCGTACTGGCTTACCTGATCATTCTGGCGATCATTGGCTACCGGGCCAGTCGGCCGAAAAAAGGGCAGACCGACGATACGTTGTTTCTGGCGAACAAATCGCTGGGGTGGGCGAGTATTGGGTTCAACATGTGGGGCACCAACGTCGGACCGTCGATGCTGCTGGCGTTTGCGAGTATCGGCTACAGCACCGGTATCGTCGCCATTAATTTCGACTGGTACGCGTTCGTGTTTCTGTTTTTGCTGGCGATTGTTTTTGCGCCCAAATACCTGGCTGCCAACGTAATGACCATGCCCGAGTTTATGGGAAAACGCTACGGCGAATCGACCCAAACGATCCTGGCGTGGTACGCACTGATCAAAATCCTGATTTCGTGGTTGTCGCTCGGATTGTTTGCGGGTGGGTTTCTGGTTCGTCAGATCCTGGGCATTCCAATGTGGCAGTCGGTGATTGTGCTGGTACTGTTTGCCGGATTGTTTGCGTACACGGGCGGACTGAAAGCCATTGCCCGCGTCAACGTATTTCAGATGCTGCTGCTCATTGGCGTATCACTCACGCTCACCATCCTGGGCATCAATAAAGTGGGCGGTTTAGACGCCGTTTTTGAGAAAGCTCCGGCCGACTACTGGAGTCTGATTCATCCGGCCAGCGATACCAAATACCCCTGGCCCGCTATTCTGCTCGGCTATCCGGTGGCCGCCATCGCGTTTTTCTGTACCGATCAGGCGATGGTTCAATCGGTGCTGGGCGCGCGGAATCTGGAGCAGGGGCAACTGGGCGTCAACTTTATTGGCTGGCTCAAAATTCTGTCGCTGCCGCTGTTCATCCTCCCCGGTATTCTTTGTTTTATTCTCTTTCCGAATCTGAAAGATCCCGCCGAAGCCTACATGACGATGGTCACGAACCTGTTTCCGCCGGGCATGAACGGGCTGGTGATTGTGGTCCTGATTGCGGTGCTGGTCGGTACAATCGGCTCGTCGCTGAATTCGCTCAGTACGGTGTTTACGATGGATGTGTACGCTCAGAAAATCAACCCGAATGCCAGCAATCAGGATCTTGTTCGTGTTGGGCGAATGACTGTTATAGCGGGTTGCGTATTTGCGGTTGGCATGGCGCTCGCCATCGACAGCATTAAAGGATTGAATCTGTTCGATGTCTTTCAGTCGGTACTGGGGTTCATTGCTCCGCCCTTGTCCGTCGTTTTTCTGCTGACCGTCTTCTGGAAACGGACGACACGTAGCGCCGTAAATATCGTTCTATCAATAGGTTCGGCGTTTAGTCTGGGCGTGGGCGTTTTGTATTTGTGGGTATTCCCACCCGACAAGTACGCCTTCTGGCCGCACTATCTACTGTTGTCGTTCAGCATTTTTGCTGTGCTGTTAGTGGCCGCCATACTGATTTCGCTGTTTGACAAAAATCCAACGGTTTACGTAGCAGAGGAAACAGAACGTAGTACAGCCGCAAAGCCCACCCAAACTGTCTGGATTGCGTGGGTTGCGTTGACGGTGGTGATGATTGCGTTATACGTAACGTTTCATTAGCTCGTCCGCGATTGTATCGCGGATGACTGAGGTCCGCGTCTCTGACGCGATTCAGTTGAATTTACTATGTTGCGCGTCACAGACGCGGTTCTCGAGCATCCGCGATAGTATCGCGGACGAGCATATTAAAGCATTTTAAAAACATTCGTATTTATGGCTCGCTGTGCTTTTTTTCTGCTGGCTTTACTATTCTGTTTACTACGTGACGCTCAGGCGCAACCGCCCGCTAAACAGTCGCTGAAGTTATGGTACAAACAGCCTGCCAATCAGTGGGTTGAAGCATTACCGATTGGTAATGGCCGTATCGGTGGGATGGTGTACGGCGGCATTCTGGAAGACCAGATTCAATTCAACGAAGCAACCCTCTGGACGGGCGAACCACGTGAGTACCAGCGCGAAGGCGCAGCTACGTATCTGCCACAAATTCGGCAGTTGATCGCCTATGGGAAACAGGCCGAAGCCGAAAAACTGGCCGAAGAGCACTTCATGGGGCGACGTAGCAACGAAGCCGATTACGAGCCGAAGAAAAACGCCTGGTTCGCCAGCGTCCGAAACCTGCCCAACGAAAAGACGAGTCCGATTTCTGCTACGTTCGACGAGCGCAACTGGAAGACGATGAACGTACCAACGGCTGAGGGTTGGGAAAGGGCCGGGCTGGAGGGGTTGGATGGAGCCGTCTGGTTTCGTACTACGTTTGAGTTGCCGCAAGCCTGGGCCGGTAAGGACGTAGTGCTAGACATGGGCCGAATCCGCGATCAGGATTTTACGTACCTGAATGGCGAACTGGTTGGTACCTCCGAAGGCATCGCCAAAAATCGGCGCTACACGATTCCGGCCAGCAAACTACGTATCGGCAAAAACCAACTGGCGATTCAGGTGATTAATCTGTTCGATAAGGGCGGATTTATCGGCGTGAAAACCGGCCAGCCGACGTTTGTAGTGTATCCAGTTGGAAAGAAACCGACGGATGGTGTGCCACTGAGCAAACCGTTCAGATACTGGATTCAGGACAATAATCCACCCGCTTCTCCGCGCTATCAGGCCGATTATCAGCCGTTTGGTAATCTGTGGCTACGGTTCAGCAAGCAGGGGCCAGCGACCAATTATCGCTTTGAATTGGATCTCGAAAAAGCTATTTCGCGTGTTACGTATACGTCAGATGGCGTGCGCTTCACCCGCGAGTATCTTGCCAGCGCGCCCGATCAGGTGATGGCGGTTCATCTGACCGCCGGTAAGCCGGGCCAGATCAATTTTGAGGCTACGCTGGCTAGTCCGCATCAGCAGTCGTCAGTACGTAGCGTTGATAATCAAACAATTGCGCTATCGGTTCAGGTGAAAAACGGCGCGCTGCGGGGCGAAAGCTTACTACGTATCCAGACGAAGAAAGGCAAGGTCAACGTAGTGGGCGATAAGCTGGTCATTGCCGATGCCGACGAAGCGACGCTCTTTCTGACAGCAGGAACGAATTTCAAAACCTACAAAGACGTTTCTGGCGATCTGGCCACGCTGAGCCAGAAACCACTACAGGCGCTACGTAGCAAATCGTTCGATGCCATCAAAGCGGATCACATTCGCGAGTATCAAACCTATTTCAATACGTTGTCGCTCGACCTGGGTGCTTCGCCTAACGAAGCTCTTCCGACCGACGAGCGATTACAACGTTTCGAGAAATCGCATGACCCAGCGCTGGCAGCCTTGTACCTGCAATATGGTCGATATCTGCTGATTTCAAGTTCCCGGCCCAGCCGCAATAATCAGTTCGCTGGTGCGTTACCGTCGCAACCAGCTAACTTACAGGGTATCTGGAACGATCTGCTGACTCCGCCCTGGGGCAGTAAATACACCACGAACATCAATCTGGAAATGAATTACTGGCCCGCCGAAATGCTGAACCTGTCGGCTTGCCACGAACCGCTGTTCTCAGCCATTGACGAGCTGGTTGAATCGGGGCGAAAAACGGCGAAAGCGCACTACAATGCGCGGGGTTGGGTACTGCATCACAACACTGATGTATGGCGCGGAACAGCTCCTATCAACGCATCAAACCACGGCATCTGGGTAACGGGTGGCGCGTGGTTGTCGCATCATTTGTGGGAACATTATCGATATACGCAGGACCGGGATTTTCTGCAAAAACGGGCGTATCCGGTCATGAAAGAAGCCGCTCAGTTTTTCGTCGATTTTCTGGTAAAAGATTCCAAAACCGGCTGGCTCATCAGTACCCCGTCCAACTCGCCCGAACATGGTGGTCTGGTGGCTGGGCCGACGATGGATCATCAGATTATCCGCGATCTGTTCAAAAACTGCATGGCAGCCAGCGAAGCCCTGAACACCGACGCTACGTTCCGCGATACGTTGAAAACCATGTACAGCCAGATTGCGCCGAATCAGATTGGCAAACACGGTCAGTTGCAGGAGTGGCTTCAGGATGTCGACGACCCCAATGACCATCACCGGCACGTATCGCATCTGTGGGGCGTTCACCCTGGCACCGACATGACGTGGGATGATACGCCCGACCTGATGAAAGCCGCCCGACAATCATTGCTGGAGCGGGGCGACGAAGGAACGGGCTGGAGTCTGGCGTGGAAAATTAATTTCTGGGCACGCTTCCGCGATGGCAATCACGCGTACAACATGCTGAAACTGCTGTTCCGTCCGGCCATTTCGCCCGAAGGCACAACGGGTGGCGGCTCGTATCCGAACCTGTTCGACGCACACCCACCGTTTCAGATCGACGGCAATTTCGGGGGCGCCAGTGGCATCGGCGAAATGCTGTTGCAGAGTCAGGGAAAAACAATTGATCTTTTACCCGCGCTCCCGTCCGAATTGCCAACAGGGTATATCAACGGAATCTGCGCGCAGGGCGGCTTTGTGCTGAACATCCGCTGGCAGAACGGACAACTGAGTGGAGTTGATGTGACGTCGAAGGCGGGTCAGCCCTGCGTGCTACGTTACGGCGACAGGCAGATTCAACTGCCAACAGAAAAAGGAAAAACGTACCGGCTGGATGGAAATCTGAAACGAATCTAAGGGGCGGCTTAAGTATTGTCTCAATAAGTCTTTGGTATGGGCCGCTGAAGGGCTTGACGTTATTATGAAAATCATACTTTTTATTAACCTGCTTTTGGGGTGGTATTTTTGCCTGGCGCAACCAACACTTCGGCAGGATATTTCGCTGGATGCGAATTGGCGAACTGTAGCCGCCGATAACCAACAGGCTTACCCGGCTTTTGAACAGCCATCCTTTAAGGACAACAACTGGAAAGTCGTGGAAGTACCCCACAACTGGGACGACTATAACGGGTACCGGCGATTGGTTCACGGCAACCGGCATGGGTATGCCTGGTACCGAAAATCGTTTACCGTTAAACCGCAATGGAACGGTCAGCGCTACTTTCTGTATTATGAAGGCGTTGGTTCGTATGCGACGGTCTGGCTGAACGGTCGGAAAGTAGGTTATCATGCCGGGGGACGTACTACGTTCACTCTTGACGTAACAGACGCGATCCGGCTAGGAAAACAACCGAATTTACTCGCTGTTCGGGCCGATCATCCGGCTATGATCAATGACCTACCCTGGGTGTGTGGCGGTTGTTCTGACGATCGTGGTTTCTCGGAAGGTTCGCAGCCGATGGGCATTTTTCGGCCGGTACATCTGCTCATTACCAATCCAGTACGTATCGAACCGTTCGGTGTGCATATCTGGAACGATTCGACCGTTACGTCGGCGAAAGCGCAGCTCCATCTTGAAACCGAGCTCAAAAACTACGGTAACTCCGTCCAGAACGTAGCATTGATCAATCGACTGATTGACCGGAAAGGCGCAACGGTTTTTGAACAGCGGAAAAGTGCTTCGATTCGGCCGGGCGAGCGATTGCAAATGAACCAGCAACCGCCGATTGTAGCGAATCCACATTTGTGGTCGGTGGATGATCCGTACCTGTACACGCTGGTGACGGAGGTGGTTCAAAACAGCAAGACAATTGATCGGCTGACGACGCCCTACGGCATTCGGTGGATTAGCTGGCAGATCGGGAAAGCACCCGGCGAAAATCGGTTTCTGCTCAATGGCAAGCCCGTATACATCAACGGTATCGCCGAGTACGAGCATCTGCTCGGCAAAAGTCATGCCTTTGGTACAGAACAGATTCGGTCGCGGGTGCAGCAGATCAAGGCGGCCGGATTCAATGCGTTTCGGGATGCTCACCAGCCGCATAACCTTCGCTACCAGACCGCCTGGGATTCGCTGGGGGTGTTGTGGTGGACGCAGCTTTCTGCCCACGTCTGGTACGATACGCCCGATTTCCGAAAAAACTTCAAAACGTTACTGGCCGAGTGGGTTCGGGAGCGACGTAACAACCCATCGGTGGTGCTATGGGGTTTGCAGAACGAAAGCAAACTCCCCGCCGATTTCGCACAGGAGTGTACGCAACTGATCCGGCAGCTCGATCCAACGGCTTCCTCGCAACGCAAAGTAACGACCTGCAACGGCGGCTCCGGCACGGACTGGGACGTACCACAGAACTGGACCGGCACCTATGGCGGTGATCCCAATACGTATGCCGACGATATTCAGCGGCAGGTGTTGGTGGGCGAATATGGCGCCTGGCGAACGGCCGATCTGCATACCGAAGGCTCATTTACGCAAACCAGCGTCGTGAGTGAGGATCGCATGACGCAGCTGATGGAGTTGAAAGTGAGACTGGCCGAGTCGGTACGTACCAAAACTGCCGGGCAATTCTTCTGGCTGTTTACCTCGCACGACAATCCCGGTCGGGTGCAGGGGGGCGAAGGGCTGCGGGAACTCGACCGTATCGGGCCGGTCAATTACAAAGGACTGCTGACGCCCTGGGAAGAGCCGCTGGATGCGTATTATATGTTCCGGGCCAACTACGCCGATAAACGAACGGAGCCGATGGTGTACATCGTCTCCCATACCTGGCCCGACCGCTGGATGACGACAGGTACGAAAGACAGCATTACGGTTTATTCCAATTGTGACGAAGTCGAACTCTTTAACGATGTTCGTTCGGTATCGCTGGGAAAACGGAAGCGGCAGGGCATTGGAACGCATTTTCAGTGGGACAACGTGCCCATCAACTACAACGTACTGTATGCCGTTGGCTACGTCAGCGGACGCGAAGTAGCGCGTGACTATATCGTGCTGAACCATCTGCCCGAAGCGCCCCATTTCGACCAGTTTCTGGCGGATGCCAAACCCATTACGTCACCGCAACCATCTCAGAACTATTTGTATCGGGTCAATTGTGGTGGTCCGGAGTACGTTGACAAACAGGGTAATACGTGGCTGGCGGATCGGTCGGGAAGCAATCCGAAAACCTGGAGTTCTACGTCCTGGACAGAGGATTACCCCGGAATGCCCGCTTTCTTCGCCAGCCAGCGCCGGACGCATGACCCGATTCAGGGTACCGCCGACTGGCCACTTTTTCAGACGTTTCGCTACGGTCGGGAGAAGCTGCGCTACACGTTCCCCGTGCCCGATGGCGATTACCAGGTTGAACTTTATTTTGCTGAGCCCTGGCTGGGAACGGGCGGTGGCCTGGATTGCACCGGCTGGCGGCTTTTCGACGTAGCGATCAATGGCCAGACGATGCTACGTAATGTTGATATCTGGAAAGAAGCCGGGCACGACAAAGCCCTGAAAAAGACGGTAGTGGCGCACGTAACAGGAGGGAAGTTAATCATTTCATTCCCGCACGTAGCCGCCGGACAGGCGCTTATTTCAGCCATTGCCATTTCTACAGCAAATCCAGCGATCAAACCGGGACTGTCACCAACGCCATTGATCGACAATCTGCGTATAGCTGGCAAAACGAATGAGTGGTCGGTGCAAACATGGCTGGATACGGGGACCAAACAATATGCCGACGACAAAACAGCCTTCCGTTCGTTACCGTCGAATCTCTATGGTGCCGAGTGGATTCGCGGCCCAAAGCAGTGGTCAG
>NZ_JBMDWV010000152.1:0-17530 GCF_048594605.1 Spirosoma sp. | reverse complement strand
CCGTTCAAAAGAAAGAGCGTCGCATATTCATGCGACGCTCTTTCTTTTGAATCATGCTTTGCTTACACAGGTACTGCGTAGTAGTACATGCGAGAACTATTGGGATACATACCAATTAGCATCAGTCCTTCACCTTCTTTGACTGCCGCCAAAATAGTCTGTAGGTCTTTTGTGGTTTTAACATTCTTACCGTTTGCTTTTACGATAATAAAGCCCTCTTCAACGTCAGTTTCAGCTAATTTGCCATCTGTAATTTTCTTTACCCTAACGCCACCGCTCACACCTAACTGTTTTGCATCTTGAGCAGAGAGATCTTCAAAGCTGGCTCCAAGCGTGCTTAAAGACGTAGTAGCTGCCGTAACATCCGATTTTTTAATTACATCCCGGCCACCATTCCGATTGCGAAGTTCCACTTTAAAGTCACGTTCTGAACCATCGCGGTTGACCGTAACATTAACAACGTCACCTGGACGACGGCGGCCGATGATTTCCCGCATTTGGGCATCAGAGTCAAGTGATTGTCCTTCCATCTTAACAATGACGTCACCTTTCTTTAAACCAGCCGCTTCGGCAGCGCCTTTTTCAACAACACTTTCTACATAAATTCCGCGTCCAACTTTACTACCTTTTTCTTTTGCTATTGTACTGTTCAACTCAATGGGCAGAATGCCGATGTAGCCACGTTGAACGTTACCGTATTTCAGTAAGTCAGCCGATACTTTCTTAACAAGCGACACAGGAACGGCGAAGCCGTAACCACTGTAGTACCCTGTTGCCGAAGCGATAGCGGAATTAATCCCGACTAACTCGCCCCGCAAATTCACAAGGGCGCCACCTGAGTTGCCAGGGTTGATAGCTGCATCCGTTTGGATGAATGCTTCTACTGGGGAATCAGGCTTCGCATCGTTTTTGTTTATATTCTGGTCAAGAATACCAATACGACGGCCTTTCGCGCTGACAATACCAGCTGTAACCGTTGATTCCAGATCAAGTGGATAACCAACAGCCAATACCCATTCGCCTAATTTCAGAGCATCAGAATCGCCTAACGTAATGGCTGGTAGGTTGTTAGCCTCAACTTTGATGACGGCCAGATCTGTTAAAGGATCAGTACCGATTACTTTGGCTTTAAAGCTTCGTTTATCAGTCATAATCACTTCCACTTCGTCAGCGTCCTGAACAACGTGGTTGTTAGTAACAATGTACCCATCTTTACTAATGATTACGCCTGAACCAGAAGCCTGTCCTTGCTGACGGCGAGGCTGGCGCTGTCCACCGAATTCATCGCCAAAGAACTCCCGAAAAATGTCAGGTACTTGTTGTTGACGTACTGTACGCGTCATTGTGGTACGTATATGAACAACGGTTGGCGTTACGGCTTCAGCAGCCGTAGAGAAATCACCCGGCACAGCCGTTGGCCCACCAGGCATTGAGGCAAGACGACCCGTCATCGCTTGAATAGGCGACGATTCATTAAAAATTACATCCCGGTTGTTAAATCCCAACAGGTTGTAAGCGGCCAGCGTTATCACACTTGATAAAAGTGCCATCAACGCTAATAATTTCCAGTTACTTTTCATGGTTAATTGGGAAAAAATCTAATTGCTTTTTTTGTGTTTGAGTCAAATTCAACTCTGTAGGTATAACGAAAGCCGCTACTTAAAAATCCAGTCTACGCTTGTCCTTAACAAAATTTAACAGGGCTTTGTTAACGCTATTTTAGGAGCTAAGACTTTCCCTCTGGCCTTCAGAATCTGTACTCACGAAGCTATACATCAAGTTCTGTTCCAACCGCACTAGTAACGACGATTTGGCATTGTTTCTTGATAAAAGTACAAAATTTGTGTCAAAATGACTGTGCAATATTGACGCGGATTTGATTGCTTTTTGTAAGGCTGGGAAGATCGGTCGCGAAACGCACCTACTTAATTGCCAACAGCTCAAATGCTTTTTCAGCAGCCCCTTGTTCAGCTTTTTTCTTGCTATAGCCGCTGCCAGTTGCAAAGGGCTCCTCGTTGACCAATACCTGAGCAATGAATTCACGGAAATGACTATTTCCCTTTTCGGAGATTATTTCAAAGCGAATTTCCTTGCCTTCGCGTTGAGCCCATTCGATTAAGCGGCTCTTGAAATTACCGTTCGTCTGCACAACTGATTCAATATCGTAGTGAGCCAACAAGCTTTTGAGGATGAAACGGCGGGAGAATTGAAATCCTTTGTCTAAATAAATTGCACCGACCAAAGCCTCCAGTGCGTCACCATACATGGATGTACGTGAGGGCATACTACGTGTCCGGCTGCCGTCGTATTCTATCAGCACATCAAGGCCGATCTTACGGGCAATACCATTCAATGTTTCCCGATTAACTATTCGGGAACGGATCTCAGTTAGAAAGCCTTCGTCTTTGTAGGGGTATTTTTTAAAGAGGAACTCGGCAATCACCATTCCCAGTACAGCATCCCCCAAATATTCTAATCGCTCATTCGATTCTCGAAATCCTTCGATGGCAGTTGCTTTTGAGGCTGATGTATGACGTAGCGCTAACTGGTACAAGCCTATGTTAGAAGGGCGAGCGCCAATAATATGGGCAATTGACCGACGTAGATTCTTACTCGATCCGGAATTGCCAGATCGAAACCAGCTAAAAGGATTTGACAAACTACGAGACAGAGCGAGTTGCACGGCTCAGCTAAGTTTACGAAAAATAACGATGGCATTATGCCCTCCGAATCCAAACGCATTACTCATTACCGTTGTCATCGTGCGAGCTTGAGCCTTATTAAACGTTAAATTAAAACGCGGATCGATTTCATCGTCGTCCGTGAAATGATTAATTGTTGGTGGGACAATTTGATGTTCAAGGGCTTTGATACAGGCTATAGCTTCAACAGCACCTGCAGCCCCTAATAGGTGGCCGGTCATCGATTTAGTTGAGCTAATATTCATTTTAAATGAGTGCTCACCAAATAGTTGATGAATGGCTTTCAGTTCCTGCGGGTCACCAATCGGTGTCGAGGTTCCGTGCGTATTAATGTAATCTATCTCTGTAGGAGAAATTCCAGCATCATCAAGTGCATCCTGCATGCCAAGAAACGCCCCCAAACCTTCAGGATGCGGAGCTGTAATATGATAGGCATCAGACGACATGCCTCCACCAATTAATTCAGCATAGATTTTGGCACCACGAGATTGAGCATGTTCGTATTCTTCCAGAATAAGAGCTCCTGCCCCTTCACCCATAACAAATCCGTCCCGATCTTTATCGTATGGTCTAGAAGCGGTCTCTGGCGAATCGTTACGTTCCGACAAGGCACGATTGGCGTTAAAACCACCAATACCCGCTTTCGTAACTGCAGCTTCAGACCCACCTACAACGCACATATTGAGCCGTCCTAGACGGATATAATTAAAAGCGTCGATAATGGCGTTATTCGTAGAAGCACAAGCAGAAACGGTTACGTAATTCGTTCCTCGAAACCCATACCGCATCGAGATTTGTCCCGATGCACTATCAGCAATCATCCGAACAATAAAGAATGGGTTTATACGGGGTGTACCGTCGCCCTTGGCATAGTCGATCATCTCGTCCTCAAACGATTTGAGCCCACCAATACCCGATCCCCAAATAACGCCAACCTTGTTTTTATTAATTGTATCAAGATTCAAGCTAGCGTCACGAACTGCTTCGTCAGTGGCAATGAGGGCATAGTGCGTAAATGCATCCATCTTACGAGCCTCCTGCCGTGGAATGAACTGGGTAATATCCAGCCCTTTAACTTCGCAGGCAAATTGCGTACGGAACTTACTGGCGTCAAACTTCGTAATGGGACCAGCCCCGCTTACACCGGCAGCTAAGTTGTTCCAATAAGTGGCTACATCATTGCCAATAGGTGTCAATGCACCGAGGCCGGTCACTACTACTCGTTTGAATGTCATACAGCTATACTGCGTAATAAAATAGAAAACAACGCTAAACCAGTATTTGTTAGCGCTGAATTCTGGATACTTAAAAGACTTGCTATGTCTTGGTAGCTTTTAGGGAACTATATCCATAACGGAAGCGACCAAAACAGCGTTTTGTCGGAGATTACTTACTGATGTGCTTCTCTAAATAATCAATAGCAGCACCCACTGTTGAGATTTTCTCAGCCTCATCATCAGGAATTGGCAGATTAAACTCTTTTTCGAATTCCATAATCAACTCAACTGTATCGAGTGAATCAGCTCCCAGATCATTCGTGAAGCTTGCTTCTGGCGTTACCTCTGATTCTTCAACGCCTAATTTCTCAACAATAATATTCTTAACTTTTTGTGCAATGTCCGACATTTTAGTAGTCCGTTGGAGTTTAAAAAACTGCGCAAAGAAACGTATTTACCTTTGTATTGCCAAACAATTTTTTAGGTTGTTTATCGTTTGCAAAAGGCGCAATTGGCTAGTTAACCAATTAAATATCAACAGAATAACGCAATATTTACCGCTACTTATGCCATTAATTTAGTGATATAACAAACAAGACCTTAAATATATTTTATCTAATAATATATAAATTTAGTCCAAACCAAAGGTAACTTTAGCGATTGGATATCCTGATTACCGGGTTATGACCGATTTACATATGTAGGTTGGGATAATTCCCGTACTTCGAATCTGAATCTCTGCATCTTGGGGTTGTGTGTTACCGGTTAGGACAAGTACTGTATCCAGGCCGAATTTATTACCCCCCAGAATATCTGTTTTCAACGTATCACCAACCATTAAAATATCGCGTTTACTTACCTCAGCAGAGTTTTCCAGCCGCTCATAGGCAAACATAAAAAGTTGTGCATCTGGCTTTCCAAAGCGAATAAACTGCTTTCCTACAATCCCCTCAATCATTTTAGCCACAGCTCCGATAGCGATGGATATGCGAGTTTTCGAAACAGGGTACGTAGCGTCAGTATTGGCTACAATAACTGGAATGTTACGTTTCCTGAGCAGGTTAACCGTCTTGGTTAAATCAGTATTCCAGTCGAATCCTTCGTCATCGAGCAAGACAAGTGCATTAATATCATCAATATCCTTTAAGTCGACCTGACTTATTGGTAAGGTTGTCAGGCCGGTAGTTTCCAGATAATGCGCTGATTTTTCGGTTCCCAGATAAGCTACCGTACCATTATGTACTTTCAAATCTAAATACTCGCGAGCAAGCATTCCCGATGAAATAATACGTTCGGGGGTAATCGCGTAGAAGCCTTGCCGATAATAGGATTCGGCCAGTTCGTGAGGGCCGCGCGACGCATCGTTAGTCAGTACGTAGAAGTCTTTACCTGTTTCCTGGAGCCAGGCGAAAGTGTGTTCAATGCCAGGTATTATTCCCTCTGAATTTTTCAGTACACCAAACGCATCAAAGAAAATAACTTTATAATCAGCAGCTACAGTTTTAAAATCAGCAAGTTGCATACAGAAATAAAATAGAGGGATAGTTTCTAACTACCTATAGTTTATTTGTAAAAGTACAACCCAGACCGAATTTTCAAGCAGCTTCATTTTCTAATATCTATATTTTGACCCTACCGGCTGAATATCAATAGACTAGCTGAACACTAGATACCTAACAATTTGAGAATTTTTTCGGCATCGAACTTTTCAATAGAAGGGAAGTAGGTCTGATAGGCTTCGCGCTGAAGTTTTGTAGCGTATGTGCGATGAAAAAAATACCGTCCGTATTTAATAACGTAGTTCAGAATGAAAAAACGGTAAGCTTCTGGTAAAAATCGAATTTCATTTTCTGTTAGCGGATACACCTTGTGGTACTCCTGCAAAAACATCAGAAAACGATCTTCCATTAGTGGCCCTATAACGTAGCTAAATACTGTCCGGTCACCGACGTTAGAAACAACACGACTGAAGAAATAGAAATCCATAACCCGGTAGCTAACTCTAAACCAGTCATAATCCCAACGTGAAAAGAGTTCAAGGTTAGACGTAACAGAGAAATTACCAATGTTCCAGTCTACAAAAACAGGCATGGTTTCGACTGTCTTCGCTACGAGTTTCTGTCGGTTTTCCAGAAATAGATTACACTGTCGTTTCAGTTCTTCAGTGTGCATCCGGTGTTCAAACTGCCCAACTTCTGTATCTAATGTATCGAGTAAATCCCATATGTCCGAACGTAGCGTTTTGCTGGATTTAGGCAGTACGGGGCTAACACGAGAACAGGCTTTGTGAAACTTAGCAAGCTGACGACCAAGCATTTGTATCTGATGATCTTCCAGCCGTCTTGGCAGTTTTTGCTGAATGCGTATAGGATTATAAAATACGACCCAGGCATCAATAAAGCCATTTTTATGCCGATACGTATATACCTGTCCGTCCCGCACCAGCGATTTGGCCAGTACGTTCTCAAACGGGAATAACAAATTATTGGCTAAGGCGTGGATGATACGGTGATCTTCCAGAAAATGCTCGTACTTACCGAAATAAGATAGCTTAGCGATTATGTAGCCACCATCTTCAAACCTGACCCGAAATACGTGATTCGTAGAAACGCGGGCGCTGATATCTTCAATGGTGTGAATCTGCACTGAATTATCGAAATCAGCCCAGGCTTTTTTTATAATAGAATGGTAATCAACTAGACGCATAAAAAACGCCGTTTACATTCTTTAGTTGACGCTGGCTTTCGTACCTGTCAAGTATAGACTGAAGACTGTAAACTCTTTTAAATAATTTCAAAATATCGTTTCAACTCCCAATCGCACACCTGGCGGAGATATTGTCTCCATTCCCAGTTGCGGGTGCGAGTAAAGTGGTCAACAAATTCGGCTCCGAACAGTTCAGCCGCAATTGGAGACTGGGCCATTGCCTGCGTTGCATCATCCAGATTTGTAGGCAACGTACCGTTTCGTCTATCGGCATAACCATTCCCAACCGATGCCGGGATATCGAGCGTTAGTTGGTGCCGAATACCGTATAGGCCCGAGGCTAGTGAAGCGGCCAGTGCTAAGTATGGATTCGTATCGGCACCCGACACCCGATGCTCAACGCGTGTATAAGCTTCCTTATGATTTAATACCCGAAGCGCCGTTGTGCGATTATCTACCGACCAGGTTAACGTAGTAGGTGCCCAGGCACCCTCTACCAATCGTTTATAACTATTGATGGTTGGGGCGAACATGGGCGTAATATACGGCAAACAATATAATTGCCCTGCTACGTATTGACGCATTAATTCGCTCATCTGGCTGGGCTGAGCCGCGTCGTAAAACAGATTTCTGGTCTTGTCCAGATTCCAGAGACTTTGGTGAATATGCCCACTACAACCAGGTAATTCGGCATTCCATTTGGCCATAAACGTAGCAACGACGCCATGGCGATAGGCAATCTCCTTAACTGCTGTTTTGAACAGCGCGGCCTTGTCTGCAGCTTTAACAACCTCATCGTGCATAATAGCCGCTTCATAAACACCTGGCCCCGTTTCGGTATGCAAGCCTTCAAGTGGGATATCAAACTGAGCTAACAGATCAAACAGGTCATGATAGAACGCACTTTCTAACGACGGCCGTAGAATGGAGTAACCAAACATACCGGGCGTGAGCGGCTCTAAATTCAGAAAGTTTTTTTGCTGCAAACTTTGGGGCGTTTCACGAAAATTGAACCACTCAAATTCCTGGGCGAACTCGGCATGAAAGCCCATTTGACGACACTGTTCGGCAATACGTTTCAGCAAGCTGCGCGGACAGGAAGCTAAGCTGTAATTAGTTGGTTCATCCTCTGGCTTGGGGCTAAAATCGGCTAGAAAAAAGGGAATATTATCTTCCCAGGGTAATTGTCGAAAGGTTGATACGTCAATCCGAACAGGCGCATCAGGATAGCCGGAGTGCCAGCCTGTAGTACGGCCATTATCGTAAGGGTTGTCGGCAGAATCCCACCCCCAAACCACATCGCAAAAACCAAAACCGTCGCTCAGTCCGTCCAGAAACTTTTGCCGATGAATGATTTTACCACGTAGCACTCCGTCAATATCCGTAAACGCATACTTGATTTTTGGACTATCACTCTGGTTGATGAAGTCAATAATGTCTTGCTGATTCATAACGTAAGGCATATTCTGCAAAGAACTGGCAATTGTTTCGGCTGCTGACGGGACGAAGTTAGGACAGTAAAATGTATACTTCTTTGAGAAAAGCCAAAATCTACCCAGCGGAGTTTTATGAACTACGTTGCCCTAATGAAGCTGCATCTGCGGCATGGAAGCGTCATGGTTCACATTGTCCAGGTTAAAATGAAGACCCGTGTTTTCACGCCGGGCCATGGCCATTTTAATAACAAGGTAAGCCACTTCAATCATGTTACGTAACTCACAAATGGGAACCGAAACCTTCGACTGGCGATAAAGCTCTTCATGCTCCAAATAAATCAATTCCAAGCGATCTATTGCCCGTTTCAGGCGCCGGTTGGTCCGTACGATACCAACGTAGTTCGACATGATTGATTCCAGTTCCTTTTTCATTTCCGTAACAAGAACCAACTCTTCGGGATGGGTTGTTCCGGCATCGTTCCACTCCGGAATAGTAGTAGGCGAAATTACCTGATCAAACAATTCGACGGTTTTCTCATAGGCTCGGTGCCCAAAAACTACCGCTTCAAGGAGCGAATTTGACGCTAATCGGTTTGCCCCATGCAAGCCTGTGCAGGAGCATTCGCCAACAGCATATAAAAATTGAATATTCGTTTGCCCCCATTCATTGACACGTATACCTCCGCAGAGGTAATGCTGCGCTGGTACAACGGGGATGTAATCTTTCCGTAAATCCAGACCCAGGTGATCGTGGCAGTAGGCAGTAATCGTTGGGAAATGCTCCACAAACTTCTCGTAATCGCAGTGCGTAACATCTAAATAAACATGCGGATCGCCTGACTTTTTCATTTCAGAGTCGATAGCACGAGCCACAATATCACGCGGAGCCAGCGACAGACGGGAATCGTAGTTTTCCATAAACGTCTCGCCTTTTTTGGTACGTAGTACACCACCAAAACCACGTACTGCTTCGGAAATCAGGAAGTTTGGCTTCTTACCCGGTTCATAAAGCGCTGTCGGGTGAAACTGAATAAATTCCATATCCTTACAGATCCCTTTGGCCCGATACGCCATCGCAATACCATCGCCAGTTGCAATACTAGGATTGGTTGTACTTTGGTAGATGTTGCCGATTCCGCCCGTAGCAAGCAAGGTCGTTTTAGCCATAAATCGCTCTACCTTACCCGTTTGTGTATTCAGTACGTAGGCACCGAAGCATTTGTTGTCGGTATCGTACCGATGAACCGTTTCGCCAAGCTGGTGACGCGTAATGAGCTCGACAGCATAAAAGTGCGTGAAAATCTCAATCGATTTTAGCGAATTGGCCTTATCGAGCAATGCCCGCTCAATTTCGGCTCCGGTAATATCCTTAAAGTGTAGGATTCTAAAATCGGAATGACCCCCTTCTTTGGCCAGATCATAATCGGTACCACCATGCTCTTTATCGAAGCGGGTACCATAATCGATCAATTCCTGAATCCGGCCGGGCGCTTCCCGCACAACGATCTCCACAATATGTCGGTCACTCAGAAAATCGCCCGCTATCATTGTGTCTTCAATATGCTTCTCAAACGAATCATCTTCCGACCAGACAGCCGCAATTCCGCCCTGTGCGTACTTGGTGTTCGTTTCATCAGCTTGCACTTTCGTGATAACACCGATACGTACCGACTGCTGCATTTTCTCAAAGTGCATGGCCAGCTTGGTGGCATAACTCAGGCCCGCAATACCGGAGCCGATAACCAGAAAATCAAATTGGTGGGGCATTAGGATGGTAATTGAACTGACTCAATAGTACGATTTACCCTTGACAAGAAAAAGGAGACAAAATCTACTCATCTGACTTATTTACTCAACTCCAGCATCCGGGCAACGGATTCATAAGCTTTGACACGAACATCTTCCGGTACAATAATTTCCGGCTGTTCGTAGAGCATGCAATTGTACAATTTTTCGAGCGTATTCATCTTCATATACGGGCATTCCGAGCAGGCACACGTATTATTCTGACTGGCCGGCGCCGGAATTATTTTCTTGTGCGGAACCGCCTGCTTCATCTTGTGCAGGATACCCGCTTCTGTTCCTACAATAAAGGTTTGTTCTGGGCTATCTACTACGTATTTAAGTAACGCCGTGGTTGAACCAACGTAATCGGCCTCGCTCAAAATATGTTCCTGACATTCAGGATGTGCAATGAATTTAGCCTCTGGATGCTCCACCCGCAATTTTTGCAGTTTTTCGAGAGAAATATCGATATGGACAATGCAGGCCCCATCCCACAGCACCATATCCCGTCCCGTTTTTTTCGAGACGAAGCGCCCCAGATTTGCATCAGGAGCGAAGATAATTTTCTGATCTTTCGGTAGACTTTCAACAATCTTCAGCGCGTTTGACGACGTAACGATGATGTCAGATAGTGCTTTGATTTCCGCCGAGCAATTGATGTAAGAAAGCACAATATGATCGGGATACTGCGCTTTAAAAGCCGCGAATTTATCCGCTGGAGCAGAGTCGGCGAGTGAGCAACCTGCATTTAAGTCAGGAATAACAACTTTTTTCTCAGGAGACAGAATTTTAGCCGTTTCGCCCATAAAGTGAACGCCACAGAATACAATCATATCAGCGGGGGTAGCGGCTGCCTGCTGGCTAAGCCCCAGGCTGTCTCCAATATAATCGGCTAAATCCTGAATCGCTCCATCGACGTAATAGTGCGCCAGAATAACCGCATTTTTTTCTTTCTTGAGCCGATTGATTTCAGCTACCAAATCTATATCCTCAGCAACGGGTTTGTTGACATAGCCCACGCGTTGAACTTCTTCAAGTAGTGCTTCCATTAGTGTATACTGGCAGTTTATATATAGTAACGTTGCAAAATAAGAAATGTCACAATTCTAAAAATTGCTGAACCGTTGTTTGTGCTTCCGCAATAACAGATCCAGACCGGGCGAATTTCAACAAACGTCAGCGTCTTTCAAACAACGTTGGCTATTTGATTAGTTTTGGTACAAAGCAATCTATTCATGGCCGACGAATTTCTGCAATTACGTATCGTTCAGATTCAGCCGGAATCTCAGGATACCAATAGCTATTTTCTGGAACCGATCAATGGGCGGCCTGTTACGTATCGGGCCGGCCAGTTTCTGACCTTGATTCTACTGCACAATGATCATGAAGTACGGCGCTCTTATTCCCTTAGTTCAGTTCCTGGCGAAACCTTGCGTTTAACGATAAAGCGTGTTCAGAATGGCGAAATTTCCCGTTTCCTGCATGATACGTTACGTGTCGGCGACACCATAACAAGCCTGTATCCAGCAGGGCGCTTTGTACTCGATGAAAACCAGACCGGCGACGTAATACTGTTAGGCGCAGGGAGTGGAATTACCCCACTTTTTGCCTTACTGAAGCAGATTTTATATAAAAACTCTACTCAGCGAGTAACGCTACTTTATAGTAATTCAAACGAACGTAGCATTATTTTTCGGCAGGAGTTAGACGCACTTTATCATGAGTTTCCAGATCGTTTCCGGCTGCTGTACTTGCTAAGCAATGGTTCCGAAGACTGGAATGGCCTGCGAGGACGATTGAATAATGTAATGCTGGAGCGGTTATTGCCGGATTTAGTCGGTCAGTCAAATCCTGAAAGACTCCGTTTTTACGTTTGCGGACCGGGCGACTACATGCGAATGGTCCAGTTTACGCTTGTTTTCAGTGGATTTCAGCTAAACCAGATTCGGCGCGAGAACTTTGTTGTAGAACCCATCTTTATCGCTCCGCCCCCCGTTCTGGCACAAGACCGAACTGTTTTACTACGTTTCAGGGAGCAAGAACTAGAGATTCAGGTCCCGGCCTACAAATCGATTTTACAGGCTGCTCTGGATGAGGGGATTAGGTTGCCTTACAGTTGCCGGGGTGGGCGTTGCTCTACCTGCGCAGCCCGATGTTTGTCGGGAAGCGTTCACATGACCATAAACGACGTATTGACCGACCATGACCTTGCCGATGGCTGGGTACTTACGTGCACCGGTTATCCGGAAAGCGATGGAATCGTGATCGAAGTAACGTAGCGTGGTCTTTCAGGATGAATGGCAGCAGTTTCAGCCTGAAAGACCACGCTACGTTAGCTAACTTTTGTTTTCAGAAACGCCAGTAATACGTCCAGTCCTTTTTTGTAATGTTGATTGTTAGGAATGACGATATCCGCTTCGTCTTTGTGCGGTTTAACAAATTCACGATAAGCAGGGCGAACGTGGTGCTTCCACTGGTAATTAATAATTTCTTCCGTAAGTCCCCGCTCAGCCTGATCTCTAACCAGGCGTCGATCTAATTTAATTCGATTCTTAGCGGTGATATATACCTTTAAATCCAATTGACTTGCTACATCTGGAAAGTGAAAAACAAACAGCCCTTCAACAATAATGATCGGTGTAGGATGGTAAGTCAGCGTTCTCGGAACAACGTTCGGGTTATTGAATGTGTATTCCGGTGTTTGAACCGTTTTTCCGGCGTGCAACTGACTCAAATGATCGGCAAACAGTTCGTGGTTGATGGTAACTGGCAGATCAAAGTTATAAACGCCATTCTGATCAAGCGGAATCAGATCAAGTGTTCTGTAATAATTATCCTGAGAAATCAGGCAGATTTGATCTTCTGAAAACGTATTAAGAATATCTTTTAAGAAAGATGTTTTGCCAGAAGCGCTGCCGCCCGTGATTCCAACGATAAATGGTTTGGTGGCCATGATGAAGTAAGCTAAAACAACAAAGCAAATAAAACAGGAAACTGCGAAATGAGGAAACCCGGACGTATAGTCAACAAAAAAGCGGCATGTCCATCATGAACAAACCGCTCAGGTTCAATAAATAAGGTTTTCGCTTACGCCGGATTAAGCTACAATCGCTTCAGCCAACACCAGCACTTTGTTTTGAAGAACCTCAACTACGCCCCCATCAACAGTAAAGGTTTGCTGACCAGAAGCGGTCTGGACAATAACGGGTCCCCGATCCAATGTGCTAACCATTGGAGCATGGTCGTTCAAAACCTGGAACTGACCTTCGCTACCCGGGAACGTAACGGCACTGGCTTCGCCGGAGAATACCTTGCGATCGGGAGTAATAATATCTAATGTCATACGAAAGATGTATGATATATGATGTAGGATATATCGTGCATCCTACATCATACATCCTTTATAAGATTCCTTTTACCATGTTAAGAACGCTGCCAATTTGTGTTTTCGCAGCTGGTTCGGCGGCTTTAGCCACTAAGCCTCCCTGATTAAGTTTACCAACCGTTGCCAGCGCAGTCGAAACTAATGACTGACCCGACGATTGACCACCCAGGGCACCCAAGGCGCTGCCAATCCCCGACAAACCGCTGGTTAGCTGGTTGCCTTTGCCCAGGAGAGAGCCTGCCGCCAGAATACCTTCGAGCTGATTTCCACCCGAAGCCAGTTTTGCCAGACTAACTGCTTTTCCTAAAACACCACTTCCTAAAGCACCCGTCGGAATCAAGGGAAGTAATGCTTTGAGTTTACTCACGTGCGACAATAGCTTGTCTTTGAACGAAGTTGGTTTCGCCTGCGCTTCAGCTTCTAATCCGGCAATCCCGGCTTTTAATTCTTCTGCTGTTGCTGCCTTGTCGCCTTTATTCAACGCTGACACCGCATTGTCCAAATGAATGGTCGCTGCATTGTCCTGCCCCGTCGCTGCCGACGTACCAGGCGCGATGGACGTATCTTTGATCGCTCCTATTACTGTGGGTTTTGCGGAGATAGTTGTCTCCGTGGGTGTAGTAATCTGAGCTGAAGCTATTGACGTAGCTATAAGGCCAAACAATACAAGCGTCACTCCTACCCTAAATCGAATTGTTTTCATAAACCAGTCTGTTTTTAATGGCAAACTATTAGACTCAGGGCAGGAGCGGTAGTATTTACTACGTTGTTATTTGATTAACCGTGTAAGAAACTCGCTTACTACTGTCCAGCTTCTTTTAACAATCGTTCACCTTTGGCAACTGCGTCTTCAATTGTACCAACCAGGTTAAAAGCAGCCTCTGGCAAATGGTCGTATTTACCGTCGATAATTTCGTTGAAGCCCTTGATGGTATCTTCAATTGGAACCAGAACGCCTTTCAAACCGGTAAACTGTTCAGCCACGAAGAACGGTTGCGACAGGAAGCGTTGCACACGACGGGCACGAGCAACAACCAGTTTATCTTCTTCTGAAAGTTCTTCCAAACCCAGGATAGCGATAATATCCTGAAGCTCTTTATAACGTTGCAGAATTTCTTTTACGCGTTGGGCTGTGTTGTAATGCTCATCACCCAGAATTTCAGCACTCAGAATCCGCGAGGTTGAATCAAGAGGGTCCACTGCCGGATAGATACCCAGCTCGGAGATTTTACGGCTCAATACAGTCGTAGCGTCCAGGTGAGCAAAAGTTGTAGCAGGAGCGGGGTCAGTCAAGTCATCGGCAGGTACGTAAACGGCTTGTACCGACGTAATCGAACCACGCTTGGTCGACGTAATACGTTCCTGCATCACACCCATCTCCGTAGCCAGCGTGGGCTGATAACCTACAGCTGATGGCATCCGGCCCAACAGAGCTGATACTTCCGAACCTGCCTGCGTAAAGCGGAAGATGTTGTCAACAAAGAACAGGATATCACGACCAGCGCCTTCGCCATCTCCATCACGGAAGTGCTCAGCAATAGTAAGACCCGACAGGGCAACCCGGGCCCGGGCTCCCGGCGGCTCGTTCATCTGACCAAATACGAAGGTTGCCTGACTTTTCGTCATCTCTTCCAGGTCGACTTTGGTTAGATCCCAGCCGCCTTCTTCCATCGAATGTTTGAAGCCTTCGCCATACTTAATGATACCAGCTTCAATCATTTCGCGGAGTAGGTCATTTCCTTCGCGGGTACGTTCGCCCACACCAGCAAACACTGACAAACCTGAATATGCTTTCGCGATGTTGTTAATTAACTCCTGAATCAATACAGTTTTACCAACACCAGCACCGCCAAAGAGACCAATTTTACCGCCTTTAGCGTAAGGCTCAAGCAAATCAATTACTTTGATACCTGTGAAAAGTACTTCAGTAGACGTAGCCAGGTCTTCAAATTTTGGAGCGCTACGGTGAATCGGCAAGCCTTTACCAGTAGATTTTGGTTGTGGAATGCCATCAATCGCTTCACCAACTACGTTGAACAGACGCCCCCGGATAGCTTCACCGGCTGGCATCATGATTTGAGCGCCAAGGTCAATCACATCCAAACCACGAAATAATCCATCCGTCGAGTCCATAGCGATAGCCCGAACACGGTCTTCGCCTAGGTGCTGCTGAACTTCCAGAATTACTTCCTGTCCATTGGCTTTCGTTACTTTGAGAGCGTCCAGAATGGCCGGAATCCGGGTACCTTCGCCCTCGAAACTCACGTCCACAACCGGCCCGATTATTTGCGTAATCTTACCTTTATTGACTGCCGTTGCCGTTGTCATTTGTATATACTGTAGCTTATTTGAAAAGTTACCCATTGTTTGGGACTGCAAAAGTAGGAGAAAAACCGCGTAAGGTCAAGGACCCTGTTACTCATTTTCCTTCTGATTTAGAAGGGAATGGGTGTGGTAGTAAGGTTTTTACGGCAAAAGATAAACAAAAGCGCCCCGGAGCGGATTTGTACAAAAGTTAGTTGATCGTCATCGCTAATAAGTTAGTGAACAGCTAATCATATTAACTGGCTGCCAGTGACTAATGATTATCGACTAACGACTATACTAACAACTTTTTTCATGCTTCAACAACGCTCAAGCGGTTTATTGCTACATATTACGTCGCTTCCCTCAGCGCACGGTATCGGCGATTTAGGTCCCGAAGCTTACCGGTTTGCTGATTTTCTGAAGGCATCGGGTCAAACATACTGGCAAATTCTACCTCTAACCCCCGTTGATCCGGGTGCGGGCTTTTCACCCTACAGTAGCCCGTCCGCTTTCGCCGGTAATATTCTGATGATCAGCCTGGAAAAACTGGCAGAAGAAAGGTTTCTGACCAGGGCCGATCTGGATGTATTCAATGAACAACCTGTTCAGGACGTAACAGTAACTGTTCCCACCAACACGCCGGGCGATGCTACGTCGGCGATAATGGCAGGGCCACTCATACAAGCTCCTAATACGATGCATGCGGCCTGGATTAAAAAAAGGCCACTTCTCCAGCAGGCAGCTGAGGCCTTTTTACAGAATGCAACTCCTGCCCAACGTAGCGATTATGATCGTTTCTGTAGCTGGCATGTCAATTGGCTGAACGATTACGCTTTGTTCTCGGCTTTGCAGGAAGAAACTGGAGAGCCCAACTGGATACGCTGGCCGACTGAACTTGTTCGGCGAAATCCCACTGCTCTCGATCGTCAAAATAGACTGCTGCATGATCGCATTGAAGTGGTTAAAGTGCTGCAATATTTCTTTATGCGACAGTGGAATGAACTAACTGCCTATTGTTTCGACCAAAAGATTCACCTGATTGGCGACATTCCAATTTATGTCCAATTCAATAGCGCCGATGTCTGGGCAAATCCGACTCTCTTTAAGCTCGACGAGAATTTCCAGCCTTTATTCGTGGCCGGTGCCCCACCCGACTATTTTAGCGAATATGGCCAGCGCTGGGGAAATCCAATTTACGATTGGGCCGAACACGAACGTACCGATTTTGCGTGGTGGATGCATCGGCTACGGCATCAGATGTCGTTATATAGCCTGACGCGGCTCGACCATTTTTTAGGCTTCGGCGTATACTGGGAAATCCCCGCTCATGAGCCAACCGCCAAAGTGGGCGAGTGGGTAAAAGCACCAATCGAACCGTTTATGCATGCCATGCACCGACAGTTCGTAAATCTTCCCGTCATCGGAGAGGACTTAGGAGCCAAAGCGGGTGAAATTCAGCCGTATCTGCGGCACTACGGTATTCCGGGGATGCGCGTTATTCAGTTTGCGTTTGGGTATGATTTGCCAACGTCTACCCATGCTCCTCATAATCATACCGAAAATTTTGTCGTCTATTCAGGAACGCACGACAATAACACAACGCTGGGCTGGTTCCGGGAGTCGGACGATGCTCAGCGTCAGCGTCTGGCTAACTACCTGGGTATTAAGATTACGGAGAAGAACGTAGTGGATCAGATCTGTCGCTTAACAATGCAATCAGTCGCTCGTCTGGCCATTATGCCCGTTCAGGACATTCTGAACCTTGACGAAACAAATCGGATGAATACGCCCGGTGCGGGTGGACGTAGCTGGCAATGGCGCTTGCAACCGGGCCAGTTAACCAGGTCAGTAGCCACAAAGTTATTGAAACTGACACGAATGACAGGACGAGGATAAGCTTGTAAAGTGGGGTGTTGTGAGGGTGTGATACAGAAATAAACCCACATTAAAAAACATGTAAAGAACACAACAAAAAAAAACAACCCTCTGTAA
>NZ_JBMDWV010000151.1:0-6483 GCF_048594605.1 Spirosoma sp. | reverse complement strand
AGCCTGTAACACTACGTGCCCACTCTGCCATTCAATTCCGCTGGTTAAAACAAAATTATTGACCAAAGGCACCGAGGGCTTTTTGTTGACATCAATTGCCTCATAGTACCGGTACTTTTGCGGAGGCATCGGAAACTGAGGCTTAGGACAGTAATACGTTACGTTCTCCGAACTACTTACGTCTAGATACGTGCCGACGGTCGGTAAAAATGACAGAGACTGGTTTATTGGAACACGATATCCAAGATTCAGTGGTATCTGAAAACGTACCTGACGGGTGTCAATATTTACGATTTCCCGCCAGGTATCAATAGGTCGGGCAAATTCGGCTCTGAAGTTCCGCTGCGTACGACTGTTGAAGTCGTCGTCTGTGATAAATCGGTTGGTGAACGTAGCCTGATTAAGGCCTATTCCTAGGGTCCAGTGCTGCCCAATAACTAACTCTGTAAATACACCGGCGCTCCATAGACGGGAAGCCACTTCAGCTCCCAGACCTGCCCGGAAACGTACCGCCAGATTCTTAACTGGCTGGCTGCCGGCTGGTTCTTTTGGCTGCTCATTAACTACCGTAGGCTGGGTGGGCTGCATTGGACGCATCCGTCTGGCTCGTTGAGTCAGAGCCATATCCCAGTTTCTGGATTTAATAGACAAAGGTAAGCTGGCTGCCAGCTCATAGTTTGTCGATGCTTCGTTCGTTGTGACTGGAGAAGCTGGCGCTTCCATCTGATTGCCAGTCGGGTTACTGGCTTGGCTTACAGACGTATTGTCCCGGCCTGTTCTCGTTGCTTCGTTTTCTCTGACGTTACCAGTTTTGTTATTGACTGCTAAGTTACGCTGTTTATTCGATGAATGTAACGGGTTGGAATCATTCTGCTCAGGCGCTTTTTCGCGCTTGTTTGGGCTGATTGAGCCTTTATCCTTCGCAGATGGGTTCGTCAATTCGTTGGTTACACTTGATTCATTAGTCTTATTGTTGGCAACAGAAGGAGTAGAGGATACGTCATACGATTCCGCTTGTTGGGTTTTGTTAAACGTAGTGGATGGTTCGGTAGTCGTCGAAGATTTGATCAGTTTCTCAGATGCGTACCGTTGTTCTGCAGATGTTTCCGGGCGCTGGTTCAACCGGTTGTCACTACGTTGCTCGGATCGAGGAGACAGTGGTTTTTCAACGTAGCGGGTTATATAAACCGTATCGGGACGAATAGCCTGACCTTCATTTCGGTTAGCGGTTGTTGTGGCGGCCTGGTTCTGTACTGAGGGTGTGGCTTCGTTGATACGAGCAACGCCCGGGCGGTCGGGAGCATGGGCACCAGAATTTGCAGAGGTTGACGCTGGCGCACTCACCGACTGCTGATGTAACTGCCCCACGGTTTGACGTAGTTGATTAATCTCGCGTTGCTGCCAGATGCTAAAACCTATTAAGGCAACTGTGCTGATGGAGGCAGCCGCCAATAACCACGACTGTCCTGACCAGACACTGCCAGAAAAGGGCTGATTTGCACTGGGAGGAGTTGACAGATTCGCGTTTTTGAGCGTATCCTGCATCCGCGCCCAGTCTTTGTCGGTAAATTCCGGCCGAATACTTTCCAGTTTTCGCCGGATAATATCGGTGAATCGATCAGTTTTCATGATAGGGAATTGTAGGCGTAGAAATGGGTCTTGTATGGTAAGCTTGTTTGATGAGCACTTGTAGTTTTTGCCGGGCCCGCGCAAAATTTGAACGTACCGTGGCTTCGTTATGGCTTAATATACCGGCAATTTCATGAAGACTGTAGCCGTCTACTACGTGCATCATAAATACAGTTCGGTACGTTGGACTTAATTGCTGAACCAGAGCTAGAATTTCTTCGGCCGCCATCTGATCCACTACGTCGTCGTCAACGGCCACCTGATCGCCCGTTTCCAGTGAGCTGTGCTGATCCTGCTTATGATTTTTGCGGTAGTGGCTAATGGCCGTGTTGACCAGAATGGTGCGAAGCCAGGCTTTAAAGGGCAATGTTTCATCGTAGCTTTCTAAATGCTGAAACGCTTTCAGAAAACCTTCATTTAGTACATCTTCAGCCTCTTCTACGCTCGACGTATAGCGCAGACAGATACTTTTTGCATAGCCAAAAAACTGTTTGAACAGTGTTCGCTGCGCTCGCGGATCGTTTGCGCGGCAAGCCCGAATGACGCTCGGCAGGTCATTATCGGCGAACGAAGACGATTTTCGGAAAAACAAAGTTCGATCAGATTAACGTAAAGGTCATTGACTATAATGACACTACGCTTTTTCTGTCAGGAACGTTGCATCCAGTTTTCAGTTATATTTTTTTCTTATTGCCACATTTACAAGCAGACTAACGTACTGACAGGAAACGGGTTTACTCACCCCGATTTTAGTGTACGATGAACGTGTTAGTGATTGGAGATGAACATACTTACGGCTATGGTTTGCCGGAAGGTAAGCTAAGTTATTTGGGGCATTTTATACGCCAGATCAGCCAGACCGGACAGAAAGTGTCTGTTGAAGCTTACGCTCATTTAACACTACCGCAACTGTCATCGCTGCTGGCTCAACTACCCTTGACTCGCTATGATTTGATCATTCTCCAATTTAATCAGGACCTGCTTCAGTCGATCGGAAATCCTGCATCCGGCTCAACTGTATTTGCTACACCTACATTACCTTATTCGCTTACTACGTCAGGAAGTACTGGCCGATTGAGCCTGTGGCAGCGGCTTAAACCCATTGGCATGACTTTGTTTTCGGCCATCTGGCCTCCCTACATAGGGAAAAAGATTACGGCTTTACTAAAGCAGTTACGATCGTATCGTCATAACGTATTAGTGGTTACGCCTTTACCGCATCAGAACTGGATAAATGGCTGGCTCCGGAAACGAAGTCGGGCTATTTTACTAAAGGAGGCTGATAAGCAACTATTCAGTGTGTTTGATACGGATACGGTAATCCAACCACGGGAGGAGTATTTTCAAGCCAGCAGCCACGACCATCTTAATGCTGTTAGCCACGAGCTGCTCGGTCGTGAATTGTTTGATTTTTATCAGTCGGCTCCAACAATCATCACCATTCAGGCCATCCGACGAGAGCAGGAGTAATAAATTTTAGGCATGTAGCACGTCTACAACGTATTGACACATGAGATAAACTTATAAGCTGAATGCCAGTATTTTTCTAAACGTAACAAGGGGAGTTTGATTGGTCAAACTCCCCTTGTTACGTTTAGAAAAGAAATTTTATATCTGAACTTCCATTTCTTCGGGCTTCGTCGTATCACCGGTGGGGCGTCCTTCGGGTTGCGGAAGCGGACGTTTCTCCTGACTGGTTGGGCCCTGCTCATCGGGCGTTACGTCTTTCCGCCGGGTCAGATACGTATAAATAACCGGTACGACGTAGAGCGTCAGAACGAGCGAGAAAAGCAATCCGCCGACAATTACGATACCCAACGGAATTCTACTTTTTGAAGCCGAACCCAGTGCCAGTGCGAGCGGTAAGGCTCCAAAAGCTGCCACCAAAGTGGTCATTAGGATAGGACGCAGACGTAACGCAGCCGATTCGGCAGCCGCTTCGAATTTATTCTTGCCGATTAGTCTCTGCTCATTGGCAAATTCTACAATCAGAATCCCGTTCTTGGTAACCAACCCTACGAGCATAATAATACCAATCTGGCTAAAAATATTTAGTGTCTGGTTAAACATCCACAGTGAGAATACGGCCCCGGCAAGCGCCAGCGGCACCGTAATCATGATGATGAATGGGTCGATGAAGGAGTCGAACTGGGCGGCCAGAATTAAATAAACCAGAACAAGCGCTAGCGCAAAGGCAAACAACGTATTACCCGAACTTTCGGCGTAATCACGCGAAGGACCAGAAAGCGCGGTTTGGAACGTATCGTCGAGCGTACGGGCGGCAATTGCCCGCATAGCCTCTACGCCGTCTCCAACAGTTTTACCAGGTGCCAAACCTGCTGACACTGTGGCCGATTTGAATCGGTTGTAGTGGTACACTTGCGGTGGGCTACTGACCTCCTGAAACTTAACCAGATTATCTAACTGAATCAGTTGCCCGGCGTTTGAGCGAACGTAGAACGACGCCAGATCGACGGGAGCGTCGCGGTCGGCCCGGTCAACCTGACCAATAACCTGATACTGCTTACCGTTCATCAGGAAGTATGCGAGACGCCGATTGCTAAGCGCCAGTTGCAGCGTTTGTGCTACGTCCTGCACCGAAATGCCGAGGTTCGTTGCTTTTTCCCGATCGATGGTAATGTTAAGTTCGGGTTTGTTGAATTTCAGATCAACATCAGACGTCTGGAACGTTGGGTCTTTTTGTACCTCTTCCAGAAACGTAGGTAGCTTTTCGCGCAGTTTCTCAAAGTTCAGGTTCTGAATCACAAACTGAACTGGCAAACCGCCCCCGCGTCCTACCTGAATCGTCTGATCCTGCGTAGCAAACATTCGGGCTTCGCTAAACCGTTTGAAGCTTTTGTTCAGATAATCGACAATATCCTGTTGCGATCGGTCGCGTTCAGAAGGATCAGTCATATTGACCATCACGAACGAAGAGTTCACAGCGCCAGCTCCCGAGAAGCCTGGTGCAACAACGCTGAACGCCAGTTTATTTTCGGGAATGGAATCGAGAACAAACTGTAGAACCCGGTCGGTCAGAGACGATTGAGCCTCAAAACTGGTTCCTTCAGGCGAGGTGATCGAGATACGGGTGCGTCCCCGATCTTCCAGTGGAGCCAATTCAGATTTCAGTTGCGAGCCTAGCCCAAAAATGAAGGCCAAACAGATGATAATCATGCCGAAGGCCCAGCCCCGCTTCTTCATAAAACTGGTGAGCGAATCGCGGTACGAATTGTCGAGCCATTCAAAAAATGGTTCGGTCTTTCGATAAAACCACGAACGACCGTGGTTTTTACTGGTCAGCTTAACACTCAACACGGGGGTTAGCGTAAGCGACACGAAGGCTGAGATCAATACGGCACCCGCTACCACAATCCCGAACTCACGGAACAACCGACCAACGAATCCCTGCAGGAAAATAATCGGCAGGAATACAATCGCCAACGTAATGGACGTAGAAATAACGGCGAAGAAAATTTCATTAGAACCTTCTTTGGCGGCCGTTTCGGTATCCATTCCTTCCTCGACTTTCTTGAAGATATTCTCCGTTACGACAATACCATCATCAACCACCAGACCCGTGGCCAGTACGATTCCCAGCAAGGTCAGTACGTTAATACTAAAGTCGGCCAGATACATAATAAAGAAGGCGCCAATAAGCGATACCGGAATGTCGATCAGCGGCCGGAACGCAATCAGCCAGTCGCGGAAGAACAGGTAAATAACCAGTACAACCAGTACGAACGAAATCAGCAGTGTTTCGCCTACTTCTTCAATAGCCCGGCGAATGAAGATGCTTCGATCGGTACCGACAAACACAATAATGTCGTCGGGTAAATCTCGCTTCAGGTCATCAAATCGTTTGTAGAATTCATCGGCAATGCTGACGTAGTTGGCTCCCGGTTGCGGAATCAGGGCCAGAATAACGCCAACGGCTCCATTCTGTTTGGAACTGGTTTCTTCATTTTCGGCTCCCAGACTGGCGTGTCCCACATCTTTGAAGCGGACGATCTGGTTACTGGTTTGCCGGATAATCAGGTTATTAAAATCGGCTTCGGTAGTCAGGCGTCCAACGGCTTTCACGGTCAGCTCCGTATTATTTCCATAGACCTTTCCCCCCGGTAATTCAACGTTTTGCGCATTCAACGCCGACTGAATATCCTGAGCGGTCAGGCGGTAAGCCGACATTTTGATCGGGTCAATCCAAAGACGCATTGCCTGGCGCTTCAACCCGTAAATATTCGCCTGGCTAACACCCGGAATCGTTTGCAGGCGCTCCTGAAGTACGTTTTCAGCATAATCCGATAACTGAGTTGGGCTACGCGTTGTGCTCTGAACATTCATGAAAATAATGGGTTCAGAGTTAGCGTCGGCCTTCGTAACAACAGGGGGCGCGTCGATATCCTGGGGAAGTTGTCGTTGCGCCTGCGCTACCTTATCCCGTACGTCGTTGGCGGCCTGTTCGAGGTTGGCATCCAGGTTAAATTCGATGGTGATGGTACTAGCACCCAGCGCACTGTTTGATGAAATCGTTCGGATACCCTCAATACTATTGAGTGACTTTTCAATAGGTTCGGTAATCTGCGACTCGATAATTTCAGGGTTGGCTCCCGTATAGTTCGTTCGAACCGAAATGACGGGTGGGTCGATGGCCGGGTATTCGCGTACGCCCAGAAAGGTAAAGCCAATGATGCCGAATAGAACGACAACAATCGACATCACCATCGCAAATACGGGCCGATTTAGACTTAATTCGGGTAGACTCATGGGTTCGTTAATTTTGTAGAGACGCAATACGTTGCGTCTCCTGTGCATCAGCCAAAACCATCCGGCAATAAACCGTCCGGTCAGGAG
>NZ_JBMDWV010000150.1:0-3464 GCF_048594605.1 Spirosoma sp. | reverse complement strand
GAGATGGCGTACCGGATGCAAACGTCGGTGCCCGAAACACTCGACCTGTCCAAAGAACCGGATTACATCTTCAACCTATACGGTCCTGAGAGCCGCAAACCGGGCACCTATGCCGCCAATTGCCTGCTGGCCCGCAAGTTGGCCGAGAAAGACGTGCGATTTATTCAGTTGTACCACCAGGGTTGGGACCAGCACGGCAACTTGCCCAACGATATTAAGCTAATGGCCAAATCAGTAGACCAAGCTTCGGCTGCCCTGATTAAAGATTTAAAACAACGCGGCTTGCTGGATGATACGTTGGTAGTCTGGGGGGGTGAATTTGGACGCACACCGATGCAGGAAAATCGCGATGGGCAGGTATTACCGTTTATGGGCCGCGACCATCACCTTGATGCGTTCACTGTCTGGATGGCCGGTGGTGGCGTCAAGCGGGGATTTTCCTACGGCGAAACGGATGATATTGGTTATTACGGGGTTAAAGACAAAGTACACGTTCATGACCTGCAGGCTACTATCCTGCACTTGCTCGGTTTCGACCACACAAAACTAACGTATCAGTTTCAGGGCCGCCCATTCCGACTGACCGACGTAGCGGGTAAAATCGTTAAGCCCATCCTGGCATAGTTGTTTATGGCTTTGCTTATCAAAATGTCTAAAAGCTCTTATTGGCTTTTAGACATTTTGTCTTTTTACGAGTTATAGTAAAATAAAAGCAGTAAGGAGACTTATGATACCGCAAAGCATTTTGTCCTGGCTGTATTTGTTAGGGGCAGCAGCCTGCGAAATGGTCTGGACATACGCACTTAAATACATGCAGTGGGACGCCCTGAAATCACTACGGTGGAATACGTTTTACCGACCTGATGGAGGTTTGCCAATTGTATTGCCCTGGATAGCCTACATTATCTTTGGAATAGCAACAACGCTAATGCTGGCTGCAGCCATGCGCACCGTATCGACGACAACGGCTTTCGCTGTCTGGACGGCTGTCACGCTGGTATTCGTTAAAGCTGCGGATGTTCTTTGGTTGAAATTAAGCTGGTCCTGGACAGAAGTATTTTTTATTATGCTGATCACCGTAGGCATTATTGGCTTAAAGCTTACCGGGCCAGTAGAGTGACGCACAACGTGAATTAATTTTATTCCAGTACTTTTGGCACTTCAAAAAAGCGCTTGTCATGCTGTGGAGCGTTGGCGAGTGCCTGCTCACGCGGAAGGTGATTGCCTACTACGTCGTCGCGCAGTACGTTTGTTTCGGCAGAAATGTGGGTTAGTGGTTCAACTCCCGACGTATCTACTTCGTTAAGCTGTTCCATCCAGGTCAGTACGCCGTTTAGGCTGGTAAGTAATTCAGCTTCCTCTTCCGGACGAACCTCGAGCCGGGCCAGATGCGCGATTTTATGTAGGGTTTCCTGATCTACTTTCATAATCTAATCAGTGGTAAATGATTGAATAAGCAACTAGGCCGCTACATTCTTTTCACTCATTAATTCGGTGTCTATAATCTGATACGTCTCCTGTTTCAATCGATCGACATCTGTTTGCGTCATTCCTACTGTTTCGATGGGTGGATGAATGACTGCTCGCAATACGTGTCGGTGAAAACGAATCGGACTCTTGTCGGGCAGAATCTGATAGTTGTTCAACAACGTAATAGGCACAATGGGCACTTGCTGCTGAATTGCCATTTTGAAGGCACCATCTTTGAAGGCTACCATCTGGGGCGGTTCGGGTGCCCGAATTCCTCCTTCCGGAAAAATCATGATGCTACGTCCTGAAGCTAATGTTCGGATTGATTTAGCTAACGAATACGCCCGGCTATTTGGCTGAGAACGGTCCACCTGAACATGCAGCTTGGCAAACATATAGCCTAACAGCGGAATATGTTTTACTTCGCTTTTTCCGACAAAGGCGTAATAGTTATCAATGATTACACCCATAGCGGCAATATCCAGATAGGAAAAGTGATTCGCACAAATGACGTAAACACCTCTTGGATCAGGTTTAAAACGGTATTCGACTCGGACGGAAATACCTACACCCAGAAAAAAAAGCTTTCCCCAGATGGCGTTAATTTTATGCGCCAGCGGCTTCCATTCGTTACGTTGCAGAAACACAAACTGGAATGGAAATAGCACCAGATAAAGCGATACTAACCAAATTGCGCACCAGATTGTGTAGAGCATAGTGATTTGAACAATCTGAACCAGAACAAAAATTCGGATTCAGATTGTCTGCAGTTAATGTTTGAAATGGCGCACACCTGTTGTAACCATCGCCAGACCGTGCTGATTGCAATAATCAATTGAATCCTGATCGCGGATGGAGCCGCCGGGTTGTACTACCGCTGTTATACCCGCCTGACCGGCAATTTCGACGCAGTCGGGGAATGGGAAAAACGCATCGGATGCCATAACTGAACCGCTCAGGTCAAATCCAAATGTATGCGCTTTTTCAATGGCCTGCTTCAATGCATCGACGCGAGAGGTTTGCCCAACGCCACTAGCCAGCAGTTGTCCCTCTTTCGCCAGTACAATCGTATTCGATTTGGTATGCTTGCACACTTTCAGCGCAAATTCCAAGGCTCGTACTTCGCGTTCAGTCGGGGCTTTTTCGGTAACGGTTTTGAACTGCCCGGCCGTTTCTGTCTGGTTATCTTTGTCCTGTTCCAGTACGCCGTTCAGAATTGTTTTAAACATAACCGTTGGCAGTTCGACAGGCTTGCGACGTAGCAGAATCCGGTTCTTTTTTGACTTAAGCAATGTCAGGGCTTCCGGCGTATAATCGGGCGCAATCAGAATTTCCATGAACAGTTTGTTCAACTCTTCTGCCGTTTCCAGATCAACGGGTACGTTGGAAATAATAACCCCGCCAAAAGCAGATACAGGATCGCAGGCAAGCGCGTTCAGGTAAGCTTCTTTAGCCGTCGACGCCGTCGCAATGCCGCAGGCGTTGGTGTGTTTGATAATGGCAAAAGCGGCCTGCGAACCGTCTGCGGCCGGAAATTCGTCAATCAGGCTTACACAGGCGTCAATGTCTACAAGGTTATTGTAGGATAACTCTTTTCCATGCAGTTTATCAAACATAGCGCTCAGATCACCGTAGAAACTGGCCTGTTGGTGTGGATTTTCGCCGTATCGCAGGTGATTGGCGGGAAGCGACTTGAAATTATAGATTGGTCCTTCGTAATCGGTTCCCTGGGCGTTCTCTTCGTTGAAGTACGCTTGAATGGCTGTATCGTAGTGCGATGTAACTGAAAAGGCTCTACCAGCGTACTGACGCCGATCCGCTAAATCTGTCGCACCTGCTTTCTGGGTTAGTAATTCCACTACGTCGGCATACTGGCTGCGCGATGAAACGATCAATACGTCATTGTAATTCTTGGCAGCCGCCCGAATCAAAGAAATTCCTCCAATGTCGATCTTTTCAATGATATCCGCATCCGAAGCACCCGACGCTACGGT
>NZ_JBMDWV010000015.1:0-11433 GCF_048594605.1 Spirosoma sp. | reverse complement strand
ATACTTTCGAGAAATAATCGACGCCATCGAAACACAGGAATACGTAGCTGCCGGGTTTCGCGCTGGCGGGCGTCGGAAACGATTTACGGTAGTACCACGCCTTCTCGTCCATGAACTTATACTGGTCGGAGTTTTTGTGGTAATACGGATGCGGCAACTTCCCGGCCTTGAAATAAGACCAATGCACCGAATTCGGAATGCTGGTCTGAAACGCATCGTTTCGTGGAGCCTTCAGGTCGCTTATCGGCTGATCGGTATGCGACAATTCCCAGCCATCGCCCGAGAGTGATACGTGTTGAGCGCCCGTGCGTGGCGTAATACGGTACGGTTGCCAGAGTTTATTTTTCTCGTCGGCAAACGGATTATCGGGCGACGTAGCAGACGGACTGCTTTGGGCCGATGCTACGTTCGCCAATAGGAAAAGGCTCAAAAAGAGTATATTAAGTTTTTTCATGCTATAGTTTCGGTTAAGCATCTCCATAGGGTTTCAGTTTGCCATAGCCCCGCATCAGTAGCAAACCGCCGTCGATGGTAATGGTCGAGCCGGTCATGTAGCTACCCGATGCGATTAAATCCACCAATACGTTAGCGATTTCGTCAGCCTGTCCCAATCGTCCGGCGGGAATGCCGTCGTTCACGGTCTGAAGCAAGTCCGGATTTTCCCAGACATCCCGGTTAATGTCGGTCTGAACAGCCCCGACTGCCAGCGTATTGACCCGGATGTTGTGCGGTCCCAGCTCCATCGCTACGCCTTTCATTAGGGTTTCCAACGCTCCTTTCGTGGCTCCGTAAAGGCTTAATCCCAACCCCGGCCGAACGCCGTTCACCGACGTAACGGTCCAGATGCTACCCGCTACGGTATGCTTTACCATGTTTCGGGCAACGGATTGCGTCAGGAACGTAGTGCTGCGAAAATTGACGTTATTGAATTGCTCAAAATCGGCCTCTGTTACGTCTAAGAAGTGTTTTTTATAGGATACGCCGGCGTTGTTCACCAGGATATTCAGACCATCTGCTACGTCCCATGCCTGCTCAGCGAGTCGAATGGCCTGCGCGGTTTCCGACAGATCGGCCTGTAACACATAGGCGTTACGTCCCATTTGCCGGATGGTGTCTGCAACGGTTTCGGCTTCATCGCGGTTTTCGTGGAAATGAACCACTACGTCGCAGCCTGCTTCGGCCAGACGTAGCGCGATGGCTTTTCCAATTCCCTGCGACGCTCCGGTAACGAGTGCTTTTTTCATTTTGAATTTTTTTGACAGGATTGACATGATTTATTCTGAGTAAATAATCCTGTTCATCCGAACGTCGGCCCGGCTGTAAATCCTGTCGAAAAGCTTAAATCCTGTCAAAAGAAAAATTACATTCCGCCAACCGTTGGGTACCAGTCGGGCCGGTACGGGTCCTGGTGGAAGCGAGCGTAGTAATCGCCTTTTTCTTCGTAATATTTCTCGTAATGCTTCATCTTATCCTCGTCCAGTGCAACGCCTAAGCCGGGACCAGTCGGCACTTTGATACAGCCGTTTTCGTACTGCATCAGGCCGCCTTCAATGATGTCGTCGGTGAGGTAATGGTAGTGCGCATCGCCCGCGAAATTCATTTGCGGAATAGTGGAAGCGGTATGAATCATGGCAGCCAGTTCGATACCAAATTCGGCTCCCGAGTGCATAGCCACGCCCAGATTGAACGTATTGCAGACCGCAGCCAGATCTTTCACGCCACGCGGCCCCTCCCAATAGTGAATATCCGTCAGTACAATATCGACCGAACCCATGCGAATGGCGGGAGCCAGATCATCGAATTTGGCGGGGTACATATTCGTCGCAATCGGGATACGTATCTGCTTGCGAACGGCTGCGTTCCCTTCCAGGCCCCACGACGGATCTTCAAAATATTCAATATTCAGGTCTTCCAGTCTACGACCAATCTGCACCGCCGTCTGCACCGACCAAAGCCCGTTCGGGTCGATACGCAGGCCAAAATCGTCGCCCAGTTTCTCGCGACAAAGCTCCAGTACCCGCGCTTCTTCCTTCGGCGATTTGACACCCGCTTTCAACTTCATCGAGTTAACGCCCAGCGTTTCGTGGAGTTCTACGCAGAAATCGGCCATGTCTTCCGCTGTTTCATCGTGCTTACCATCACCGGGACGGTCGTATCGCCAGAATAGGTAGGCAATAAACGGTACTTCGTCGCGCACACGTCCGCCCAGCAGATCGCTTAATGGGCGGTTCAGCACTTTGCCCTGAATGTCGAGACAGGCTATTTCGATGGCAGCATATAGCCGCGCGTTGGACATGTAATAAATGCTACGTAGTACTTTCAGCTTGATCTTTTCGAGATGAAACGGATCTTCACCAACGATACGTGGTTTCAGTTTTTGCAACGCTCCGCGCTGATCCCCTCCTCCTACTTCGCCCAATCCAACGATACCCTCATCGGTAATCACTTCGAGAATGGTACGTAGAAAATAGCCCGGATGCACGCCGGTATTATGGCGTAGTTGAGCGTTTAACGGAATGGCAACACAGCGAGTACGGATGTCAATAATTTTCATGCTAAATTTTTCTGATTGCCGTAAAAAGCAGCTTAGGCTGTCGCTTTAATACGGCTTATGGATAAGCTATTTAATCCAGCACAACAATCTGTGTACGGGCACCGCTTTTCGGAAACTGTACTTCTTTCTCGTATTTCTTGCCGTTACGTTGCGTCAGCACTATATACGTACCGTAAAAGCCCTTGTAGCTCACCGCGTTATTTTTGGGCGAAGCCGTTACATTCGTGCGCCATTCCTTGTTGATCAGTCGATCCAGTACGTCGAAAGCAGGCTTTTTGGAGAAGTCGCGGTTCAGCAGGCCACCTTTCCATTTGTCTTCGCCGGGCACCACCGTTCCGTCGGATTTGATACGTGCCGGGGCCGCCGTTCCATCAACCAGATTCCACCAGATAATGCCTTCCACTTTTGGGTGACTGAACCACAGTTTGTAATAATTTTCGGTCATCGCAGCCTGCATTTCAGGACCTTTATCTGTCAGTGCCGATACGGTAATTTCGGTAATATGCAGCGGCAGATTGAAGTCAGAATACAGGTCGAGCGTGTTAAACAACGTAGTGGGCGTCATGGCTTTACCCTTAATAATCTGCTCGTATTCTGGCTCGCTGAAGTTGTGAAATTGTAGGCCGATGGCGTTGATCTTGGCGTTACGTAGCAACAGATTTTCGGTGAGCAGGTAATCGGCGTTGTATTCGCGTTTATTGCTACGGTTCCAGATTCCGGTGGTGAAATTGAGCGTAAATACGTTGCTATTTGGAAACTGCCGTTCGCTTTCCCTGAAGGCTTTGAACGCGAAATCTTTGGGCATCAATACGTCGGGATGACGATCAGTTACTTCGTTTACTACGTCCCAGATTTGAATGTCGTGACCGTAGCGCTGGCCGATTTCCTGAATCCGTTTGCTGATTTTCTGCTCCATGATTTTTTCGTCTTTCGGCAGCCAGGTTGGAATCGACCAGCGTTGATTGTCCCAGACGAGCGTATGACCTTTGGGCGTAATGTTGTTCTTCCTGGCGAACTCCAGCACTACGTCGGGCGCCGGACGGCGGTAGCTATACGGGCTGTCTTTCCCGAAACGCAGCTTGCCGGGCTCCGGCTCCAGCTCGGGCCAGTAGAACGGAATGGTTACAAAATTGAACAGTTTCGTAAAATGCTCTTCGTAGAGCGCATCTTCTTTCGGGTTCTTGAAGCCTTTGACCATGAAGCCGTTGGCTCCGAAATAAAAATCGTGGCGGGTCTGGCTTAACGAAACCTCACCCGGCGAAACCGGATTGCCGTCTTTATCAGTAAACTGAACCGTAAAAGCACCCATCCGATTCTCGCGGATACCGTCGGCGATACGTTGCTGCACCGCCGGATCGCCCCATTGGCTTTTGTATTCGTCGGAAAGCTGGGCCGACACCTGAAATGCCGACAACGTCAGTAATGTAGCCGAGATAAGTTGTTTCATTGTAAAAAAAGCCATCTGTCAGCCATCGACAGACGTATTGGGTTTATAAAATTCAGGTTTGCTGTATGGCGCCTATTTTGTCGTTTTTAATCCACCCGTAAAGCCAATATGAACCCGACCGATCCAGGGATACGTATTGTTAGCGTGCGCATTTCCGGTCACGATTTCTACGACATTACTACGAATCAACAGCTTACGAACTATTGACGCAGGTTTTCAAAACAATCAGGTAGCTAATGCGCTTAATACCCCGGATTCTGATCGGTTGGGGCTAAAGCCGTATTGTAATTCAATTCAGCAACCGGAATGGGCCAGAACAGATGCTTATCGGCAACGTCTTTGCCTGTAGCGGCTTTAATGATTCCTTTCAGCTTGGGCGTGCCCAGCCGTTTCAGATCGAGCCAGCGCTTGGCTTCGTATTGGGTTTCGTAACCCCGCTCTTTCAATACCAGATCGTTGAATGTATCAGCGGTATAATCAGCCAGTTTAAAGTCGACGCTGGAGGCCGTTGTGGGATTTTGTCCATACGCCCGGCGGTGCACCTGATTAAGGGCATCGACTGCGGCCTGTGTTGGCCCGTTACCGGCCCGACTGGCGGCTTCAGCATAAAGGAGTAGAATATCAGCGTAGCGATAGACTGGAAAGTCGTTTCCGGCAGCTGTTTGGTTGGGAGCCAGCGGGTCCGAAAATTTCTTGCTCAGGATGCTATTTTTACCCAAACCAATGTCCCAGCTATACCAGAACGCACTTTTGCGAAGGTCTTTGGCATCCCAGTTTTTAATAATTGGGTTAGTTTCGGTATCGCTGTAGTGCGCGTAAAAGCCACCGGCGCCATGTAGCCGTGAGCCGGGATGATGCGCAAACATCGCCAGATACATGCCCTGATCGTTTTGCCGGGTTTGTTTTAGATACCAGATTTCTTCGGTCGACGTGACAACGGTAGGTCCAAAAATCTTGGTATCAAATTCAGCTGACGTCGCTACCGGAACCAGCGAAAACGCGTTGGATTTAATGATTTCGTCGGCTTTGTCACGCGCTTCAGCGTATTGGTTTCGGGTAAAATAAACCTCTGCCAGAGCCGCTTTTGCCGCCCATTTCGTAGCCCGGCCAACCTGCGCCCCTTTATCGGGCAAGTTGGTTTCAGCTTCCTTCAGGTCGCTCAGAATCAGCGTATAAACTTCTTCAGCGGTGTTTCGCTTTACGTTTGGTTCATTCAGTTGCGCTTCGGTACGTATCGGTACGCCACCCCAGTTTCGAACGAGCCAGAAGTAAGCAAACGCCCGCAGGTATTTGGCTTCTGCTACGTATTTCGTTACGTCGGCCTGACTGATGCTCTTGCCTTTTGGCGCATTCTGAATGACCAGGTTGGCGTTACGTATCGTCAGATAAAATAGGCGCCAGCCTTCGTCGGTACGCGGAATATTGGTACTGTTCAGGCCCTGAAAATCGCTCAGCACCTGGTAGCTGCCCCGTCCATAACTGTAATCCGTATACGCTTCAAGCTGAGCACCTAACTGACCTGTAATGCCATTGGTTGCCCGAAGCTGAGCATACGCCGAATTAACGGCAGCTTCTACTTCGCTGGCCGTATTGTAGAATGTTTCAATAGCCACCGCTTTGGGTTTCTCGACCAGTATGTCCTGACACGAAAGCAGGCCAAGAAGCGGGAGGAAGAATACTATCTTTTTCATGTAGTTAATGATTGACTTGTTGAGTGATTAAATTGTTGAATGAACTCAGGCTTTGCTTCTTATTCAATCATTCAACAATTCAATCACTCAATCATTAGTTAAAACCCAACCCGAATACCAAATGTGACTGCTTTTGACGTAGGATAGCTGTAGTGATCGATGCCCTGGCCGATGGAGTTAGCCCCACCCTGCGAATTGGTTTCGGGGTCCCACCACGAGTATTTCGTTAGGGTTAGCAGGTTCTGGCCGCTGGCGTAGATTTGAGCTGTCCGCATCCAGGTTACGTTCAGTGCCTGTAACGGCAGGTTGTAGGCTAACTGAATGGTTCTCAGGCGCAGATAAGAGCCATCTTCAACAAAACGATTTGAATAGTTGTAGCTATTGGCGCGGGAAATAACCGGATACTTGGCGTTTGTATTTGTCGGTGTCCAATGATTCAGGTAGACTTCGCGCGGCATATTCAGGCCAAAGCCGTAGTCGAGCGTATTGTTGATGGAACTGACGTTGACGAGGTTGTTGCCCTGCGTTCCCTGAATAAATAGCGTCAGGTCGAACCCTTTGAACGACATGCTTGAATTTAACCCGTAAATAAAGTTGGGGTTCGGATCGCCAATTATCGTTTTATCGAGCTGATTGATGACATTATCGCCGTTCAGATCTTTGTATTTTACCCGTCCCTGATCGGTATACCCATCTTCAACGTAGCCGTAAAACACACTCATCGGCTGGCCTTCCCGTAGCAGATTGGCGGCATCGCTGATCAACGTAACGCCTACGCTTCCACCCAGAATGTCCCGGCCACCTTCCAGTTTAACAACTTTAGAGCGGTTGAAGGCAATATTTCCGTTCAGATCCCACTTAAACGCTTTGTCGATTACGCGGGCCGACAGCGAAACTTCCAGGCCTTTATTCTGAATCTCCCCTACGTTACGGATCGTGCTCGTGAATCCGAAGCCAATCGGTAATTGCACCGTGTTGAGTAGATCACGGGTGTTTTTAACGTAGTAATCGAGTGTCAGCTGAACCCGGTTATTCAAAAATCCGGCGTCGATACCAAAATCAAGCTGCTCGGTGGTTTCCCATTTGAGGTTGCCAGGCAGTTGCGTTCCGGGCGCGAACGTATTGTACAACGCATCATCGAACACGGTTTTTCCGGCCGACAGATTGTTCAGCGTAGCGTAGGCTCCAATCGCCTGGCTGCCCGTTAAACCCCAACTGGCCCGCGCTTTCAGATCGGTCATAAACGTTACGTTCTTCATGAACGGCTCTTCCGAAACACGCCACGCAAAGGCTCCCGATGGAAAATAGCCCCATTTGTTGCCTTCGCTGTATTTACTCGAGCCGTCGGCCCGAATGCTGGCGGTGAACAGATACTTGTTGTTGAAACTATAATTCACGCGGGCCAGATAAGACAGCAGCGTACTGAACGAATAGCTCGTGCCAGGGATACCTGGCACAGCTGCTGAGCCCAGATTGGCGGTTTCGGTGATATCGCTGAGGAAACCTACTCCTGACGCATTTAGCCGCTTGTCCAGAAAATCCTGATAGGTAAAACCAGCAACCGCCGAGATGCTGTGTTTCTGAGCAATCGTTTTGATATAGCTGATCGTGTTTTCGCTCAACAGGCTCATTTGGCGAACCGTCCCTACGCTAGCGCTACCCTGCGAATTGATAAATTTGGTGGTGGTATACGTATCGGTTTGGTCATCGTTGTTTTCGATACCGCCCGAAATTTTAATGGCTAACCCGTCGAATGGCTTGAATGTCAGGGCTGCATTGGCCAGTACCCGGTTCGCATCGACGTTGTCCGTAAACTGCTCCAGATAGTTGAGCGGATTGATCAATACGTTGGAGATGAACGGATAAGCCGTTGCCAGTACGCGGTAAGAACCGTTATCATTGTAGGGAGTAAGTGTTGGTGGAGCCGAAATAGCCGCCGAAATCAACGTACCGCCCCGGTTACCACCACCCGAGTTCTGGCGACCCGTCGTAATTTTTGTCAACGTAGCACCATAGCTCAGGTTGAACTTTTTGCTAACATCCGTCGAAATATTGGCCCGAATCGAATACCGGTTATAATCGCTACCCCGAATAATTCCTTCCTGCTTAAAAACACTTCCGCCAACTGAAAAGCGCGTTTTTTCGTTGCCACCGCTCACCGTCAGGTTGTGGGTCTGCATGGGCGCTTTCTGGAACACCAGATTCTGCCAGTCGTAACCTTCGCCGAAGCTGTTGATCTGATCCTGCGTAAAATAAGGCGTTACTTTATCATTGGTTGCCTGTTCGTTGTAGAACGTAGCGTACTCTCTGGCATTCATTAGATCGAGTTTTTTACGCAGCGACTGGATGCTGTAGCTTCCCTCGTAATCGACCGTCATTTTGCCCGCCTTGCCCTGCCTGGTCGTGATAATTACTACACCGTTTGCACCCCGCGAGCCGTAGATGGCTGTTGCTGAGGCATCTTTTAGAATCTCGATACTCTCGATGTCAGAGTTATTCACAATGGTTGGATTACTGCCCGACGTCGGAAAACCATCCACTACGTAGAGCGGTTCGTTACTGCCCTGAATCGAGTTTGTTCCGCGAATACGTACACTGATACTGGCACCGGGCGCGCCCGTATTTTGCGTCACCTGCACGCCCGGTGCTCGACCCGACAAGGCCTGCAATACGTTCGTAGCCGGAAAGGCGTCAATATCTTTACCTTTCACCTGCGCCAGCGAACCCGTCAGGTCCGATTTGCGAACTGTACCATACCCAACCACAACTACCTCGTCGAGTTGCCGGTCATCTGCTGTCATCTCAGCATTGATAGATGATTGACTTCCTACGACAATTTCCTGACTCAGGAAACCGACAGACGAAAAGACCAACGTAGCATTATCTGGATTCGGAACTGTAATTCGATAGTTCCCGGAGGCATCAGTGGTTGTTCCGGTTGTTGTCCCCTTAAGCGATACGGTTGTGCCGGGTAGGGGGGCCTTGTCGCTTGCGCCGGTTACCTGCCCGGACACCACAACAGATTGTGCCCACCCGGAGGATGTCCAGAACGTCGTTATACAGGCAATCAGCCACGTAAACGTTAGATGTTTCATAAGGGCGAGGAATTAATTTTTATAATATAAAATTTAATTTTATTCTATTGCAATAGTAATGTGTTATACCGGTTAACTCCAAATATTTTTTTGTTTTTTCATAAAAAACTGAATTAACCGTTAGTAGGCGCTTAGTCGACCAGACATAAAAAAAGGCCGAAGCCTTTTTATTGTCTTATATATATGTCTCTATATCAGCTGTTTATTTATGGATTCGGCGCATTTTCGGAGCGATTGTAGGAGTCTTTGTTTATCCATGGCCATGTAGCGGTATTCGGGCAAATAAATGCTCAGGCTGGAAACGACAAATCCGTTTTTATAGATAGGTACGGCAAGGCCTATAACGTGACGATTAGGGATTGTTTGCAGGGCCAACTCTTCCTGATTCATGCGTGCCAGCGCATCATATAATTGGGTTTCGGATTGAATCTCCGGCCAGGAATCACCGGCAGGTAAGCCATATTTACTAACAAAACGCCGAACTTTTTCCGTGGATAGCATGGCGAGCAGGAGCCGACCGGAAGCCGAGTCATACACAGGTTTTATATCAGCCGTGCGTACCTGTAAATCCTGCTCAGCAAATGTTCTGTGAATTACAACCCGTTGATTATCTTTGAGTATGGCTAGTAAGCAGTTTTCGTTGACTGACTGCGTTAGCTCGTCCATTGGTTGGCGAGCTGCTCCGAGCAGATCTTTTTGATAGGCTTCATTGCCCGTGAGCGTATAGGATTTTGCCCCAAGTATGTAGCCTTTCTTAGCACCTATTTGTTCAACATAGCCGCGTGTAACTAACGTTTTCAGAATGTTGGCACAAGTCCCATGATTCAGACTAAGTCCGTCGGCTAGCTCACCCAGGGACTTTGGTTGATCAAGGTCGTTGGCAATAAGCTCTAACAGGTCTAGTGCTCGATTAATAACTTGAATCATCTATATCTAATTTTATAATACAAAATTATGCTGGTAAATGATAAAAGAAAATTAATACAGAATTATACGTCAGGGAAGATGATACAGGTACAGGATTAAAACTTTTTTAAGGGTATTCTCTGTCTCAGGGTGGATATGAATGCATCGCTAGTCAAAAGCGCCATACATATCAGGTAACTTTTATACTGTATTTCTATGCGACTTGACCAATCCGCTCAGTGCTTGTACCAGTGGTTTGGGTTGTTCCGATTTATGAATCAATACGTGCCGAATACCGATTTCCTTAAAGGGGGTTCCGTCAGCGTTGAGGATAGGCATCGACAACAGATTGGGCTCCTGTTGTAAATCGAGTCGTTTAGTACGTTTGACGCCAACAAACAGTTCGGTTCCCAGTTCCGACTCCAATAGTTTGATCTGTTGACTCAGAGCAGATTGCGATATGAAAAGACGCCTGGCAGCTCGGCCATAGTGCAGTTCTTCTGCTACGCCCACAAAATATTTCAACTGACGAAGTTCCATCCTTTGCTATCCAATTTAAAATGATAGTTAGTGATAAGAATTACTTATCATCAGGTTAGAAAGTATAATTAAACTTTTCAGTTATTTTCTTTCTTTTTTTGCTTTACTGTGTGCGTTGATTCACTTCTAAAATGACCCCAACCTTTTCATGAACCTACTTGATCGACGGGATTTTTTAGCCCAGCTAGCGCTAACAACGGCTGCTCTTACGCTGCCGGGTGGTAGGGTTTCGGCCGCCAGAAAGGCAGATGAGTTTATTGTTACCGATACAACGTACGGAAAGCTGCGGGGAGTCCGGAAAGATGGCGTCAATTTATTCCGGGGAATACCTTACGGAGGCCGGACATCCGGAGATCGGCGATTTCGGCGTCCGGCTCCGCTTCAACCCTGGACGGACGTACGAGATGCGCTGGAGTTTGGCGCACCGGCCATTCAGCCACCTCGCCGGAATGAACCCGCTCCTTCGGAAGATTGTCTGTTTTTGAACGTATGGACCCCGGCCAATGATAATCGCAAGCGTCCGGTCATGTTCTATAGCCATGGCGGTGGCTTTGTTATTGGATCTGGCGCGTCGGGTGGGCAGGATGGGTCAAATTTGGCGCGTAACTTCGATGTTGTAGTCGTAGAGACCAATCATCGGCTAGGGCTTTTGGGCTTTTTATACCTGGACGAACTAGCTGGTTCGGAGTATGCCGGTTCGGGAAACACGGGTATGCTCGACATTGTGGACGGCCTGAAGTGGGTTCATGACAACATTGCCCGATTCGGAGGTGACCCAGGTAACGTAATGATCTGGGGTGAATCGGGGGGCGGAGCTAAAACATCCTGCCTGTATGCCATGCCCTCAGCTGCTCCCTATTTTAACAAAGCCTCGATTGAAAGCGGACCGGGCGTGCGCATGACCCCGAAAGACGTAGCGGCCGAAACGACGGCCATGTTGCTAAAAGAGCTGGGCATTGCTCCCAAAGACTGGCGGAAGTTGCTGGACGTTCCGGCATCTGAGTTGCTGGTTATGCAGAATAAATTACCGTTTGTGCCACCATTCCAGGAGAAAAATAAGAGTCAGGGAATGATGCGCCGGAATTACGGCGGTTTTGGGCCGGTGGTCGATGGTGGAGTGCTGCCTCGTCATCCCTTCGATCCGGTGGCTCCGGCCATTTCCCGCAACAAACCGTTACTGGTCGGCTGGAACGAGGATGA
>NZ_JBMDWV010000149.1:0-29239 GCF_048594605.1 Spirosoma sp. | reverse complement strand
TTCTTTTTGTAGCAGATTCTTCTCAGAAAGAATCCCGTAAAGGCGGACCTATTTTTTACATTTTCATAGAACGAAAGGTATTCAGAACGCTTTTTGTAAAAACAACCTCATTCAACCTGTTGCGAAATTCAGCCGCCGATAACCGATTAATCCTAGAGAGCATATGCGACGCAAAATCATCTTACACCAGCGTGTGCAGCGCTTATAATAGTGGCCGAAGCAATTAATAGCTCATGCCCACATATGATAAAATACTCAATAAACATACAGGATTATTCTATAGCTGTTCCGTATGTCGTAATCAAAGGTTGCAGAGCTATCGATGCTTAATAAGAAACAGGAACACTCGGATAGTGGCTGGTTAATCGGTTTGTATTAATCACACGTTGGAAATACCGTTAAAGCCAGGCAGAGAAACGATTTTGAACGTAGCGTCTTTAAAAGAGCATCCCTAATTATTAACTAGCGTTCAGCTGGTAGATCGTCGAGTTTACAAAATTGCCTATAGACAGTTAGCCTAAGGTGGGTTCTTGTTGATCATTATTATCATACTGTTGACTGAAATGCTACAGTTCTTTTCTGTTTACCTTAGCCAATATTGCATATACATATGTTATAATATTTAATTCATAAAGCTGCCTTTGCTTAGTTTGAGCCTTTATTACTTAATATAAAGTATACTGGCTGCGCAACGCCTTTTTAAAAATCTAATATGAATCTAAATATGTATTGACATATATGGCAAATATATATCAATATAATCAAAAACTAACAAATATAGATATGAATAAAGTTAAATTTTAACTAGTTTAAACTCTCAATAGCTGATTAGTGCTCTATCATTAACAAATTATATACATATATTATCATATTAAAATATATTTATAAATAAGTATTGTATACTAAAAGAGACCGTTCTTTAATGGGCATGAGATTTCAATACCTAATGGTACATTGTCAGCTTGCATGCTTAAAAGAAAGGGTTATTACTTTGAAGAAACTTCGTTCTGGATCATACTGAGAAACCGAATTCCCTGAAAATATCATAGTAAGACGGGGTAGCCTGCTCCGCGTCACTAATCTTAGCTGAATTTATTTCCTGCTATATCCCGGTTTATTCCTCTAACTTATTATTACAGAACAACTCATTATTCGAACCTGGGATGGTGGCTATGATACCGGTAAAAAACGTCTGGATAGTTAGTTGTGTGAACGTAACGTAGTACAGTACGTCTCTACAACACTGGTCGTTTACCAAACCAAGGTTTTTCCTGCTCCAGTTGCCCGGCAAGCCGAAATAACGTGGCTTCGTCACCAAGTTTGGCGGCAAACATCACACCGATTGGCAATCCTTCAGAAGACCAGTGCAGGGGGACAGACATAGATGGCTGACCAGTCATATTCGTAATAACGGTGAATGAAATGTATCCCAGCGACCGTTCGGCCAGGTCGTTTACCGTTTTGCTGCCGTTCAGGTATTTCAATCCGCCAAGTGAATCAACCAGTTTTAGTAATCGCTGTTCTGAAGCCGTATTCTGAAACGTACCGATAGCAATTGGCGGACGAGGTAAAGTTGGCGTCAGAAACAGATCGTAGGTCTCATGAAGTTTACCCATTGTTCGGTTAAGTCCATTCCATCGCCGTTTCTGATATGCTACGTCGGCTGCCGAAAAGCCCTCGGCCAACCGAGCCTGCGCCCACGTATTCAGCTCTACATCGTCGCGCCGAACCGGGTGGCCTAAGTAAGTCCCCATCTCGCGTAACAAACCGGCCGTTTCGCTCAATACGTTCAGGAAAAAGGCTTGTGTAACAATGGTTTTCTCATAAGGTAACGAGACTTCTTCAACTGTATGACCTAATCGTTCCAACAAACCGACCACTTGCTCAACAGCCTTAATGCATTCCGGGTCAGTGGGTTGCGACTCAATCAGGGTCTGCGTTGAAAAAGCAATCCGAAGTTTTCCGGGCTCTCTGCGCACTTCCTCACCAAATGGGCGAACGGGCGGACTAATGCTGTATGGGTCCCCTGCCAAGGGGCCGGAAATCACATCCAGAAAACCTGCACTATCCCGAACGCTACGTGTGAGGACGTGACCCGCTACGGCTCCATTCCACAATTCGCCGTACTGAGGTCCCATCGTAACACGGCCCCGCGAGGGTTTCAAGCCAAATAAGCCACAACAGGCCGCCGGAATCCGAATGGAACCGCCCCCATCCGTAGCGGTTGCCGCCGGAACAATACCAGCCGCTACAGCGACAGCCGATCCACCACTTGACCCACCCGGCGAATGCGTTAATTTCCAGGGATTTCGAGCCGGGCCATACAGTTTCGATTCTGTGTAAGGTGTCAGCCCGAATTCAGGCGTGTTGGTTTTGCCGAAAAATACCAGCCCGGCCGCTTTTAGTCGCTTGATTACTTCACTATCAATAGTTGATACGTAATGCTGGTATCCCCGACAACCCATTTTTAAAGGCGTACCAGCCCATTCCATTTCCAGGTCTTTCAGCAAAAACGGTACGCCCCGAAATACTCCTTCTTTCGGCAAATGCGCAGCCATATCCCGACCTTTGTCGTATAAAGACGTAACAATAGCATTTAGCTTCGGATTGACGGCTTCAGTTCGGGCAATGGCCGCTTCTAATAACTCAGCAGGCGTTACGTCACCCCTACGAACAAGTTCGGCCAAGGCTGTTGCATCGTTTTTGACGTATTCTTCAAAAGACAGAGTTGGCGTACGCGAAGTTTGCATGGTTTAGGTAGGATTTAGGCTGGAATGTACTCAAAAAACAAGAGAGGAAGGTGCACCTAACAAGTTTTTACAACCGTCGGCCATTCGTTGACGTTACACTCTATAAAAGTAAGTTACGCTCTTTATGCACCGCACCTTAGTTGTATCATTACCTACCGATTGCACAAGTCAGTTAATCAGCCAGCTCGAACCACTCGAATCTGTTGTTAGCCTATCTGTTCAATATAGAAGCTCAATTAAACCCGCCGGCGACATTTTAACGCTTCAGGTGTTGAACAAAGGGATTGACGAAGCCTTACGACAAATTGCGGCTGTTTGCAAAGGGACGCCCTACTCAATTGCGACGGCCGAACAAGCCAGCATCATTGATCCGAGCCAGGCCTCACGGGTTGAAGATGATATTGATGAAGCCATTTGGGAAGAAATGGAAACTGGTCTGCGCCATCAATCGAGAGTGACCAATAATTACCTGGCGCTCATGGCATTGGGCGGGATCATGTCGACGGTGGGATTAGTATCGGACCCCGTACCACAGGTGATTGCCTTCACAGCAGCTTCGATTGTTGCACCAGGTTTTGAACCAATCGCCAAAATACCATTAGGTCTCGCTTTGAACAATTTTCATACCGTAAAACGAGGACTGAAGTCCGTTGTGATGGGGTATGGGCTATTGATTCTGGCATCGGTGCTAACCTTCGCGTCGTTACGTTGGCTGGGCGCTACCAATGTTGATAAATTTGTCAAGAATCAGGCCGTGGAGATGATGTCAAACCCCTCCACTAAAGATGTTATCGTCTCCATCTGTGGTACGTTATCGGGCGCTATTATTATTGCTTCATACCGACGTAGCATCATTGCTGGTGCATTGATTGCCATGGTAATTATTTCAGCGGCCGCCATGATTGGCGCTGCTATTGCCTGCGGACAGTGGAATCTGGTACGTGAAGGTGCCGAACGGTTCGGGTTGGATGTATGCCTGATTATTGCCTCCTGCTACGTAGTGTTTATAACGAAGCAAAAGTTTTTGCACAAACGTAAACCTATTGTTTGATTATTATCCGTTTCGGTCAGATAGCAGGAAGTTATTTTTATTCAACCAGAACGTACTACAGAGGCATCATTTCGCCACTACGTTCTTGCCTGATTTTTCTTCAGGCACTAGTTCGGCCTGTCCTTGGTGAATCGACTCAGTCAACGCTCCTCCAAACCACTTTGCCCGGTGCTGGCAGCTAATTTCATCATCTAGCTCCAGAAGTCGAATACCGCCCGGTTGGTCAGCGCCAGGCTCTTCATACACAATCTGTAGCCCCACCCAGGCCAAATATTCGTTCAGTTTTGGTTCAAGCGGCTGGTTGCCAAAAATGCATAAGCTGTAATACCATTCCAGCGATTCGCCAGCTACGTCCTCGGTTATAGCCTGGTAATCCTCCAGGGTATAACCAACGAAAGGCTCACCGAACCGTTGCCACATACGCAGCATAACGTCATTTAATGAGCGGGCGTGGTCAGTTGCTCTTCGAATGTGTAAATCCAGGATCAGCGCGGCAATGGCACCTTTGTGATAAACCGAAACTTTGCGGTCCGGTACGCCTTTATCATAGCCATCGAGCCACAAATCCCATGACGATTCGACCAGCGACTGAAACGCTCGACCATTGTTTTCGAAATGACGCTTGAACAATACCTGCAATTCTTTCAGATACGCTTCGTCCGTAAATACGCCCGACTGACGTAGCATCAGATCACCGTAATACGTAGTAACACCCTCGGCGACAAAGCAGGTCTGGAAATAGTTTTCCTGCGTAAAATCGTAGGGAAGCAACTCCGCTGGCCGAATGCGTATGATGTTCCAAGCGTGAAACAGCTCATGCGATGACACCCCCAGCAAATCCTGATACAGGCCTTCTCCTTCGTCGTTCGGACCGAGTACAAGCATCGTTGAATTACGGTGCTCGACGCCGTGATAATACGGTACGGTTAATACGATGGTCAGAAAATGGTAATCGGTTTCGGGGAATTCGCCGTAGAGGTCGAGTTGCTTTTTAGAAAATCGACTAAAATCACGAACGATTCGCTCAGCATCAAACGATGGATTCCCGTCCGTTCGCCAGCCACCATGAATCCAGACGTGAAACCGAACGCCATCCACTTCATAGGGAATGTGCTGAAGCGAAGGAGCCGCAATCAGCGGACAATCAACCAGTTCATAAAAATCAGACGCCCATAACGTTCCAGAGCTCGTTTGTTGTAATCCGCAGGCAATTGTCCATCCATCCGGAATATCCAGTTCCAGCGTGCAGGACTCGTCAATACGTCCTTCGGCATACAGGCAAAGGTTTACTGGATTTACGTACAGGCACGTATCATTCACAAAACTACTGCCCGCATTCAGCAGATTCGGGGTTGGTAGCAGCGCGTAGTAATTATACCGGGCAATCAGTTCAGTTGCCCCATCCACCTGAACCCGCCAGCGATCTTTCGTAATTTTCTGAAAACGTAACGGATTGCCTGCCTCATCCACAATTGAAAACCGCTGAATATTTTTTGCGAACTGCTGTAACTCATAGCGGCCCGGTCGCCAGGCTGGCAACTGCAGCTCAACTGTCGACGTAGTGATGTTGGTCAGGTGGGCTTCAACGGCAATGTAATGCGGGAGAGTCGGGTCGGCAGACAAGCGGTAGTGCATAATGCGGCATCAAGGTGGTTCAGATAAAGTAACGTCCAATATATCAAATCGTTTTTATAAACTCAGGCTTGATAAACTGCGCTGATTCTTCTATCTTTGCGGACTCATTTGGAAAATAACGATTTTTTAGGCAAGATAGATCATGAAAAGAACGTACCAACCATCGAACCGCAAGCGGAAAAACAAACACGGTTTCCGTGAGCGGATGTCTACCGCTAATGGCCGTCAGGTTCTGGCGCGCCGTCGGGCTAAAGGTCGCCACAAGCTGACCGTATCAGACGAGAAAAAAGGCGAACGCTTTAAAATCTAGTCGGTAGTCGTCAGTCGCTAGTGGCTGTTTAACCTATCGACTAACCAACTGTTGACTATTGACTTTATGCCGCAAACCTTTACGAAATCGGAACGGCTTTGCAGCAAAAAAATCTTAGGTGAATTATTTAAAAAAGGTAGTGCGGCCGTTGGGACGTTCTACCTTTTTCCGTTTCGGGTTCTTTATCTTCCCCCATCAGAATCCTCTTCCGAAAGCAACGTAACGTTGCCCGCTATTGTCATTACGGTACCGAAACGAACGTTTAAGCGGGCCGTTGACCGCAACCTCATTCGTCGGCGCGTGCGGGAAGCGTACCGGCTCAATAAACATTTGTTCAGTCAGCCCACTACGTCCGCTGCTTCCATTGCCTTTTTGTATACCGCCAAACAAATAATTTCGTTTGAAGAGATAGAAAAAGGTATGAAATTAGCTTTACAAAAAGTCGGCAGTCGTTAGTCAATAGTCCTGGTCCGCCGGAGCGGTCAGTTTCTGACATTTACTACGTCCTACTGGCTATCGCTTATTAACTGACGACTATTTCCTCAATCTATGCGCTTCTCAAAACGTCTTACTCTGCTAGCCTCGTCGGCCCTTGTGGCGGGTGGCATTGGCTTCTTTTCGTTTAAAAATGACGATCGCTTTTTTGAGATCGCTCGCAACCTTGATATCTACGCTACATTGTTCAAGGAACTGAACCTGTACTACGTCGATGAAATAAACCCGAACCGGATGGTCAAAACCAGCATTGATGCCATGCTGAAAGCCCTTGATCCGTACACAAACTTCTTTGCGGAGGACGAAATCGAGGATTATATGACCATGACCACCGGACGTTATAATGGGATTGGCGCGCTCATTGGTCAGCGGCAGGGCAAGAGCATTGTGCTAATGGTTTATGAAGGCACCCCCGCCGAAAAATCAGGGCTTCACATTGGCGACGAGGTTGTAAAAATTGATGGGGTTTCGCTGAAGACTTTAAAGGAGGCTGATCCCGGCAAGTTATTAAAGGGCCAGAACAATACGGCCGTGAAACTGACGGTTCAGCGATACGGTCAGAAAGATCCGGTTGAACTCAGCGTAGTACGGGACGTCGTAAAAATGACCAACGTCCCGTACTACGGGATGATTTCTGAAGATGTAGGATATATTGATCTGAAGGATTTTACGTCTACGGCATCGCGCGAGGTGCGAACGGCACTGCAGGAGTTGAAGGGCAAAGGCATGAAGAAACTCATCCTTGATGTCCGCGAAAATCCGGGCGGTCTGCTGAATATGGCCATCGACATTTGTAATCTTTTCATTCCAAAAGATTCGGAAGTTGTGACGACGAAAGGCAAGGTAACCGAATGGAATAAAACCTACACAGCGCTAAATCCTCCTGTTGATCTCGAAATTCCGATTGTCGTGCTGACGAATAGCCATAGCGCTTCAGCCGCCGAAATAGTTTCGGGGGTGATTCAGGATTACGACCGGGGTGTTCTGATTGGCCAGCGCACGTACGGCAAAGGACTTGTACAAACCACACGCGAACTGTCGTTCAACACTAAATTGAAGATCACGACGGCTAAGTATTACATTCCGAGCGGACGGTGCATTCAGGCCATCGATTACAGCCACCGAAACCCGGACGGTAGCGTTGGCAAAATTCCTGATTCATTGAAAACAGCGTTTAAAACAAAGGCTGGCCGAGTGGTATACGATGGTGGTGGCGTTCTGCCCGACGTAGTAATTGACCCGCAAACACCAACCCCTATTGCGCTAAGCCTGACAAACAAAGGGCTGATTTTTGATTATGCCGTAAAATACCGTCATGATCATCCAACCATTAAACCTGCTCGTGAATTCCGCCTGACTGATGCTGAATACCAGGAGTTTGCAAAATGGCTCAACGACAAAGAGTATGACTACACAACTCAGGTTGAGAAAGACTTAGGTACGTTGGAAGCATCCGCAAAAAAAGAAAAATATTTCGATCAGATTCAGGATCAGCTGAAGTCGCTCAAGACCAAAATGTCGCATAGCAAAGATGCGGATTTAAATACGTTCAAGCCGGAGATCAAAACGCTTCTGGAACAGGAGATTGCCGGAAATTACTACCTACAAAAGGGTCTGAAGGAAGCTTCCTTCGCAACAGACCCTGAGTTGAAAGCAGCCCTCGATCTTTTTAAAGATATGGGTAAGTACAGTTCGATTTTGAAAAGTAAATGATGAATTCTGACCGATGACGGATACGTAGTGGCTGGTCATTCGCCATTATGTGTTCGTCATCGATCATTACTACGTATGCTTCTTCTTTCCATTGATACGTCGACGGCGGCCTGTTCGGTTGCGCTACACAAAGACGACGCTTTAGCAGGCTGCTACGAATTGTTTACGGAACGTACTTCAGCAGCCATGCTTACGACGCTCATTCACGATGTGCTCCATCAGGCTGGGCACGAATTAAATGAGCTGGATGCTATTGCCGTCGCTAAAGGTCCTGGCTCCTATACAGGTTTACGGATCAGCGTTTCGACAGCGAAAGGTTTGTGTTTTGCCCTGGATAAGCCACTCATAGCGATCAATACGTTAGCAGCAATGGCTGAACAGATTCGGGCGTGCTTTCCGGCAGGATACAAACTTTGTCCGATGATTGATGCCCGACGAATGGAGGTCTACTGCGCGCTTTACGATACCACGGGCCATGAAATACAACCTACGTCAGCACAAATTATTGATGATACGTCTTTTCAGGATTGGCTGGCGCAGGGGCCGGTTGTCTTCTTTGGTGACGGCGCCGGGAAATGTAAACCCTTAATTGACAAGCATGCCAACGCTATTTTTCCGGAGATGAACGTAATACCTTCTGCCCGTACAATCGGGAAACTGGCTACAGCAGCTTTTCTAGACGGTCAATTTGAAAATATGGTTTCCTTCGAACCCTTCTATCTCAAGGATTTCATGACTACACAGCCCCGGAAAGCAGTTCTTTAGCTCGGGCTTATTTGCAGATAAATACGGTAACGCGGGAATCTGGCATTTTTCTCCTTATTTCGCCCTGACAAACGCCTTTAGTTCCTGTGCAGATAATTGTTGATATTGGCAATACCGATGCCGTTTTCGGGCTTTATGACCAAACTTCCTGGCAGCATATATGGCGTACACCCGCTCAGCGCGAGGAAACAGCCGAATCGTATGAGAGCCGTTTGCGCTTATGGCTGCTTGAAGCCAGCATTCCCCTGAGCGCCATAAAGACGACCGTTTTGAGCAGTGTTGTACCGGGTCTGACTCCTACCATGCGGGCCATGCTGGCTGAGTTATTCGGATATGCACCCATTGTGGTTGGGCCAGGCATTTACCCTTTATTACCAATCGAAATTATACGTCCTCACGAGATAGGGGCCGACCTGGTCGCGAATGCGCTGGCGGCTTACACGCGCTACCAACGTAATTGCGTTGTGGTCGATTTTGGCACAGCGCTGACTTTTACCACTGTATCAGGCGACGGAAAAATTGTAGGGGTCGCCATTGCCCCTGGCCTCAGAACAGCCATTCGGTCTTTATTTGCCAATACGGCCCAACTCCCGGAGGTACCCATCGAAGTGCCAGCCTCTGCCCTCGGGACCAGCACTACACACGCCATCCAGGCCGGTATAATACTGGGCTATGAAGGATTAGTACGTTCACTGCTGGAACGTATCAAATCGGAGCTGAATGGCGACTGCATTGCCGTGGCAACAGGCGGACTATCAGGTCGTATTCCTTCACTACGTAACGTCTTTGTTGATATCGTTCCGTCACTTACGCTGGAAGGCGTACGATTAATCGGACAATTCGTCGCAGCTTCGACCGTATAAATTTATCGATTTACATATTCAGTAACCGAAAATACGCCCAGTTAGGGCGTATTTTTTTGTACTATGCCAATACGACTCAAAAAATATTCATTCGCTGCGTACCGTAAAATAAATGTTTAGGCGACACTTAATTTAACGATAAAAATAGAAAAATAGATCATTCCTGTTTTTTCCTGCATCGGTTCTATCCGATCTACAGATAGTCAAAAAAAGACAAATAGGACAATTTTTTATCTGAGAATAAGGTATTTACCTATTCCATAAATTGCTACGTACGACTACCGCTATCGAGTCAATAAAGAATATACAGTCGTCGAAAAATTCTATTACTCTTTTTATGATCAATCTCTATGAAAACTTTTCTCAACTTGACCATCATTACATTTTTTTCATTTTTTTGCACTTTATCCACACATGCTCATTATCCTAAAGTGAGCTGGCATACAGGAAAAATCATTCTAAATGATAAAAACCAGCTTGAAGGGGAAATAGCGTATAACTGGCTGGCCGAGATGGTGATGATTCGCCAAACCAGTGGCCGGATGAGTACGCTGTCAGCGGATCAGGTTCTGCAATTCGGCTGGTTCGATTACAACCAGCACACGTACCGAAACTTCCTCTCACTGCCAGCCTCCGCTACTGAAAATACACTACATCACGCCTTTTTTGAAGTGTGTATGGATGGCCCATTATCTGTAGTACGGCGTCTGAAACAGCGTCGTGGTTTATTTAAACGCGCGTTCGGCCATCCTTCCAATTACACCGATCAGCCTGCTATGGCCCAGAACACCGACCACTTCGATTACTACGTTCATGATGCTGGACGATTGCTACCTATGGCTCGCTTCTATACGGAAGTGTATGAGCGTTTGATGGCGGCTTATGACCAGCCCTTACAGCGCTACGTACAAACTCATAATATCAACAGTCGGGTACTGGCGGGTCAATTGGTTCTGGTCGATCATTATAATTTCCTGGTTCAGCAGGATGCCAGAACAGCATCAGCCAAAAGTTATGAAAGTGCTCCCAATTGATCATCTGACAGCATATCTTTCTGAGATGATGTTTTGGCAGGCAACGTATCTGCACTATGTTTCCGGCGCTTACGTAACGCATCGTTAAGCAGGAATTCAATTTGTCCGTTCACGCTCCGAAATTCCTCCTGCGCCCAACGCTCCAGTTCTTTCAGCATTTCGGGCTGAATCCGTAATACAAACGCCTTTTTTTCTGTAGCCATAGAAAAAGGAGGGAAACAAAACAGGCTAAAGGAGAAATAAATTACCCTTTTAGCCTGCTTCGTTTCCTGCTTTTAAGTATATAACGTTCCTGCATTAACGACGGGGTTGACGGATTTTTCACCGCATAACACAACCAGCAGATTGCTGACCATTGCAGCTTTACGTTCTTCGTCTAACTGCACGACGTCTTTTTCGGCCAGGCGAGCCAGCGCCATTTCGACCATACCCACTGCGCCTTCAACAATCTGTTTACGGGCCGACACCACGGCTGTAGCTTGCTGACGCTGCAACATCGCTCCGGCTATTTCAGGGGCATAGGCAAGGTGGCTGATTCGGGCTTCCATTACGTGCACACCGGCCTGCCCCAGCCGCTCGTTTAATTCCTGTTCCAGAAACGCGTTGATCTGACCCGTATTATCCCGTAACGTAACAATTTCATGCTCGTCTTCCATGTTATCGTAAGCGTGTGAGCTAGCCAGAAAGCGCACAGCCGCTTCGGATTGAATCTGAACGAAATTAGAATAGTTATCAACGTCGAACAGAGCGCGGGCCGTATCAGAAACCTGCCAGACAACAACCGCTGCGATTTCAATGGGGTTTCCCATCTTATCGTTTACTTTCAGTTGCTGACCATTCAGGTTCCGGGCGCGCAGACTAATTTTTGTTTTGTCGTACAGCGGGTTTACCCAACGCAGGCCCGTTTCTTTAATTGTACCCACGTAATCGCCAAAGAACGTAGCAGCTATGCCTTCATTCGGGTAAATAACGAGAATCCCTTTGAGAATGAAAACCCCGGATACAGACAGCAGAGAAGGAAACAAGAAACCGTAGTTTCTTACGAGGAGAAAGGCCGCCACCCCAAAACACGCCAGCCCAATCAGTAGGAACACATAGCCCGAAACGGACGCAAGCTTTTTTTCCTGCATTTTCGTAAATGATTAAGTAAAAAGATGCTATCAAAATAATATCACAATGATAGTAATTCTTTTTCTAATTCAGTACAGAAATTACAGGAACGGCTCTGAATTACGATGAAGCTACGTTATTGAATTACAGTATTTGGCGGTTATCAATTTGCCGGTTCCAACAGGCCGGCGCCGTTCACTAAATTCGCTACGTAACGTAGCTACTGGTTCCTGGTTTGGAAATAATTAACTTGTCGTACCGTCCACGCTGGTCGGTACGACAATTCCTTACCATCTATCGTGAAAACACTGAAATTTATTTCTCTGCTGGTTTTCCCGCTTGCTCTTCTGGCTGGTCAAACCAGTTACGGACAGCGGCCAACGACTCAAGCTGTCCCAAAAGACACCAGTTTTAATACATTTTTACAGACGCTGGAACAGGCCAACATCAATTTTATTAATGGCAACCCTGTGCTTTGGAAACAGCTTTGTGCACAGAGTGATGAAGCAACCATTCTTGGTGGATTTGGCGGGTATGAAAAAGGATGGAAAGAAGTAGATTCCCGCTACGACTGGGCTTCATCGCGGTTCAAGGCGAGCGGTGCAAAAAAACGGTTTGAGTATGTCGGCAAAATCGTAAGCGGGAACCTGGCTTATACCGTAACCATTGAACGGAGCGAATATCTTCTGATCAATCAGGAAAAGCCTACTGTAGAAGCGTTACGGGTGACGCAGATCTACCGAAAAGAAGCCAGCGGCTGGAAACTGTTACATCGACACGCAGACCCTTTCCTGGAAAAGAAATCCCCCAACACTACGTCTCAACCCAAGAACTAATGCCATGACTACGTCTGTACAGATTGCTCTCTTTGTCAGCTCGACTCTGACTGGATTTTACGGTGGAATTGGCTTCTTTAATTTTATAAGTTTCCTGAGTACGCTGGAGCGCTTACCTACGCAACACCTGGTTCCCTTCTGGCGACTTCTGGACGGTTACATGGGGCAACGAATGAAGATTTTTGGTCCGCTAATGCTTCTATCGCTGTTCGCTACGTTGCTGCTGATGATTAGTCGATGGCAGTCGTGGTCGTTCTGGCTGGCAGGAGCCGCTTTTTTGCTGATGATACTCGACATCCGAACAGCTATCCGCGAAAACATACCAATCAATCAGGCCATTCAGAACCGCGACGCTACGTATTCGCCTGAGCAGCTTGAAACGTTTCGGGCGACCATGGTTCGGGCGTTTTACAAACGTAGTGCGCTGATGATCCTTTGTTTTGTACTGGTCAATCTGGCGTGGTTTTTCAGCAAGTAAGCACAAGCAATCAAGATTTGCGCGGATATGGATTAGGCGTAGCAACGGCGGCTACTTCAGGAATTTTGTTCATTTTTTCAACGGCAAGCAGTTGTTTCATGGTTTTTTCCATGCCTTCGGTTGAGCCGTCCAGGAAAATGACATTACCTTTCCCATTTTCAGCAACATGCTTGATCGCTTCGGTCCAGATTGAGAATAGAATCAGCGACGCATCCAGATTGGCTTCGTTCATTACTTTGGCGGATTCGGCCATACCCTTCGCCACTTCTTCGCGGAACAACGCTACGCCCTGACCACGTAGTTGGGACGCCGTTTTTTCGGCCTCAGCCGATATTTGAATGGCGTTTCCTTCGGCTTCGGCGGCTTTGGTTTTGGTGATCAGAAGTGCCTGTCCTTCGTTTTCGGCAGCAGCCCGCAGATTGGACGACGCCACGACCTGCGCCATCGAGCGCATAATCACTTCGTCGAAAGCAATGTCATTGAGCTGAAGATCAATAAGATGATAGCCCCAGCTTTCGAGCAGACCGTCGATCTGCGATTTTACGTGCTCGATAATTTCGGAACGTAACCCCAGAATTTCCGACTGCCGTTTGGTCGCCACAAAACTCCGGATCGACCCTTCGATGGTACGTATCAGCGCCTGCATAAACGAAGCTTCATCGATAAATTTAAACGCTACGTTCTTAATCGTTTCTTCCTGCTGATTCAGCACCGAATAGACGAGCATAGCTTTGAAATTCACATTAGCCTGGTCGGCCGTAATGGCCTGGAACGCCAGTTCGACCGAGCGGTTCTGAATCGAAATGCGACGGTAAATAACTTCGACAAACGGAATTTTGAAGTTCAGCCCCGGCCCCATGACGCGGGCATATTTACCAAAAATCGTGATGACCGCTACGGTACCTTGCTGTACGATAACAACGGACAGATAAATGACGATAATCGCCAGGACAACCAGAATGATCAGGAGATTCATAAATGAGCGGTTTAGGACAAAAAAACGGATTCCGCAAGGTACGGAATCCGTTAGTGAACTCATGAAAATTTTGTTTGACCGGCTTGCTTAATGACCAGCTGCTAATTCGTAGTGAGTCAAATCTTCTTCTGCTATTTGTTCTACCGTAGCTGTTACGTTCTTCTGTCGGAAGTAAATCACGACGGCGAGTAAAAAGCCCGAAAAGGCGAGTGCAGCCCCTACCCATTCAGGAGACGCGTACCCCAACCCAGCAGCAATTGGCAAACCGCCCAGATAAGCGCCTAATGCGTTCCCGATGTTAAATCCAGCCTGACTAACCGACGAAGCCAGCATTTCGGAACCATTTGCGGCCCGAATCATCAAAATCTGAATTGGCGCACCCAGTGAGAAAGCAACAGCACCCGTAATGAATGTCATCACCAGAAGCGGCACTTTGAAAGGGGCAACGAAGTAGACCGTCATCAAGCAGACAGCCATCAGTAGCAGGAATAAAGCCGTTGCTTTAACGGGCGAAATCAAATCGGCAGTACGTCCGGAAATCAGATTACCAACAGCCATCCCAACTCCTGCCAGCACCAGAATCCAGGTAATCTGATCACTGCTGAAATGCGCCACTTCGGTTAACAACGGTGCGATATAACTGAACCAGGCGAATAGACCGCCCGTACCAATAGCCGTAATGCCCAGGATTAGCCAGGGTTCTGCCCGTGTAAATAACTTCAGGTCTTTACGCAGATTGGACTCCCCTACCACCGGCAGTACCGGGAGCAGTTTCTGAATGCAAAACATGGTAATCAGCCCAACAAGCGCAATAATTACAAAGGTTATCCGCCAGCTAAGATTATGGCCAATATACGTACCCAGCGGCACACCGATAATGTTGGCTACGGTAAGTCCGGCAAACATCATCGAAATGGCCTGAGCTTCCTTTCCCTTACCCGCTAACCGACTGGCTACGACCGCTCCTACACCAAAAAATGCACCGTGAGGCAAGCCCGACAATAACCGGGTTAGCATCATAATTTCGTAGGTAGGTGCGAAGGCTGAGAGCACATTAAAGACCGTAAACAGCCCCATCAGACCAAGCAGAATTTTCTTGGGCGGATAATTGCCCGCGATTCCGACCAGGAGCGGAGCCCCCAAAACAACACCAAGCGCGTAGGAAGCAATCAGGTGACCAGCCACCGGAATCGAGATGTGCAGTGTAGTAGCGATATCAGGCAGAACGCCCATTATGACAAACTCTGTCATGCCAATACCGAATCCTCCAATGGCGAGAGGTAACAATTCTTTTTTCATTTGCAGCGTACTATTTTCTGACAGCGCACGAGTTATCAACTTAGAAAACTCATAACAGCACGCGCAAAACGTGTGCTATACTATCAGGCAAATAAAAAAAGTGCAAATTTGTTCCTATTTCTACGAATGTTCTAATTAATTAGTTTGCTGATCCAATTGAAGGAAGTTTTCACCTCAGGAATAACGTATCAGCGTGCTGAATTAAGCGAATCGGCAACGCGCTTACCCGGCATATCCTTCCCATTTTGATGTAGAATCAGTTGCTCTACTTCGCCTTTGCCATTATTGACAAACGTAATCTGTGCATCGACTACTTTAAGAAAAAACTTATTCTTCGACTCGGGATAAAGCTCAAATCGCGGCTGGTTAGTGGCTTGTCCATACAATTGATCACCATCGCGTGTAATAACAATCGAAAAAGAAGGAGCCAACTGATACGTCCCTACATAAGCCTGCAACGTAGCTCCATCCGGCGCAACCGCTACGTTCTTAGGCATTTCGACGGCCGCGCCCAATTCCTTCAATTTAGCGTAACCGTTGGCACTCTGAGGATTTATCTCGACCGATTTCTTATAATCCTGAATCGCAGCGGGTTTGTTTCCCAGCGCCATATAAGCTTCTCCCCGACTATCATAAACATTGAAGGAATTCGGAAACGATTCGGCATTGAGTGTAAAAACGGTTAAAGCTTCGTTCAGTTTGCCGTCGCGCATGAGCTCATAGCCTACGCTGTTCATCTCGTCTTCGTCCAGGTTATAGGCTTTCCCACCCCGCCAGATCTTGAATTTCTGCTTCGACACATCCGCAGACTCTGCCAGAACGGACTTACGTAGCAGCTCTGCAATCGACTTTTTAGACGGTTCGACCGGCTGATTATACAGAATATTAAGAATACTTTTCCGCATAGCGCTGAGTGGCGCTCCGCCTGTATTATTCAGCAGCACAACCAATCGCTTATCTTGCGGAATTCGGCTTATTAACGTATTGAAACCATTAATTCCTCCGCTGTGCTCAATTAGTAAGAGGCTGTCTTTCAGTTGACCAACTTTAATAGTTTCCACGCCCCATCCGTAAGCGTAATGATTCAGATAAGGTGTATACATGGTGGCTTTCAACGTAGTGTCGGCCAGCAGTTTATCCGTATACAATGCCTGATCCCAACGGTTTAAATCTTCCACGGTAGAGTATAATGAGCCCGCTGCGTATGGAATAGTCATATCCAGATACGGCGCGTTGACATACCCTTCGCTACGTTTCTCATAGCCTGATGCCCGTTTGGAAATAATCGGTCCCGCCAAGTCATACCCTGTGTCTTTCATCTCCAACGGATCGAGAATCATTTCTTTTAATGCGTCGGCGTACGATTTTCCGGTTGCTTTTTCAATGATCACACCCAATAGAAAATAGCCGGAGTTGTCGTATTCAAATTTCGAACCGGGTTCAAACTCCAGCGGCAAACCGGAGAACTTCTTCACGAATGCATCGGGCGTGTAGGGGTCCCGACTCATGGTTTCAAAAAATTTCGGAAAACTGGTATAGCTTGGTATGCCGGAAGTATGCGTGAGCAGATGATGTATCGTGATTTTACTGCCTGTCGCTTTCGGATAATCCGGCAGGTAGTCGGTTATTTTTCCGGCTAACTTAAGTTTTCCCTGCTCCACCAGTTGCATGATGAGCATGGACGTAAACTGCTTGGTGATGGACCCCAGCCGGAATTTAGTACTGGCCGTATTGGGAATATTCCATTCCATGTTAGCCATTCCGTAGCCTTTCTTCAGAATTACTTTGCCTTTATCAGCCACTAAAATCGCGCCGTTAAACTGACGGTTCGCTACGTATTGACGAACAAATGCATCGATTTTTTCGGCTTTGGTCTGGGCGAACGTAACGGAATTAGTTATCCAGCAAAAGCCGATCAGTAAGGTAGTTAAACGGAGGGTAGTTGTTAGTTGCATGCGAAAGAGAATGTCGAATACGCGCGCAAGATAGGAGGTTTGGCGTAGTCTCAGAAGGTATTACCAATCTATCTATTAATAATCAGTCGGTTATATTCTTAATCTTGCAAATTGCCAACTGGATATTTATTCAATCAAACATCAGGCAACAAAAACGGCGTAGCCAAATGACTACGCCGAACCCATATATTTCTAGCGATAAAATACTATAAATTAGTGCGCCAGCAGCCAGTTTTCGCCGGTACCGATGCCTGTTTCCATCTGCACAGCCATCGGGATGGCGTTTCTCATGATGTCGGCGACATTCGTAGTGAGCAAGTCAATTTCGTCGCGGTGCGCATCAAACACCAGTTCATCATGAACGGTCAGAATCATCTTTGATTTCAGTTGCTCCCGCTGCATGAACTCGTGGATACGGATCATGGCAATCTTGAGCATGTCGGCGGCACTTCCCTGAATCGGCGCGTTCACGGCGTTACGTTCGGCAAACATCCGGTCGGTCTGGTTACGTGAGTTGATGTCGCGCAAATACCGACGACGCCCCAGAATCGTTTCGGCATAGCCAAAGCCCCGGGCCTTTTCAATACTTTGGTCAATAAACCCTTTTACGGCTGGAAACTCGGCAAAATAATCGTCGATAATCTGGGAGGCTTCTTTACGGGGAATCTTCAGTCGTTGCGCCAGCCCGAACGACGAAATACCGTAAATGATACCAAAGTTGATCGTTTTCGCTTTCCGACGCATGTCGCTTGTCACTTCGCTGATCGGTACGTGAAACACCTTGCTGGCTGTTTGGGTGTGAATGTCGACGTTGTTATTGAACGCGTCGAGCATCGTCTGATCCCCACTAAAAGCGGCCATGATACGTAGTTCGATCTGCGAATAATCGGCCGACATAATCAGAAATTCTGGCCCGCGCGGCACAAACGCTTTTCGAATTTCCTGGCCACGCGGAGTACGTATCGGAATGTTTTGCAGGTTTGGATTAACCGACGACAGTCGACCCGTTGCCGCAACCGCCTGATTAAACGAGGTATGAATCCGACCAGTACGTTTGCTGATCAGCGTCGGCAATACGTCGACGTAAGTATTTTTCAGCTTGATCAATTCGCGGTAATCCAGAATTTTTCGGGCGATTTCGTGCTCGGCTTCCAGCTTCGATAAAATCTCTTCACCCGTAGCGTACTGGCCCGTTTTTGTCTTCTTGGCGTTTTTGTCGAGCTTAAGTTTTTCGAACAGAATTTCACCCAGTTGTTTAGGGGATCCAATATTGAACGATTCGCCCGCGATGCTGAAAATTTCCTGCTGAACCTGCCGCATATCCGCATCCAACGTAGCCGAAAGATCGGCCAGAGCGTTGGTATCGATCGCAACACCTTCCAGTTCGAGGTCGGTTAACACACGCACGAGTGGCATTTCGACCTGATCGAAGAGTTTATGCAGGTTATCTTTTTCGAGTCGGGGGGCAAACGTTTCTTTGAGTTGCAACGTAACGTCGGCGTCTTCGCCTGCGTATTCAACCACTTTCTGCACATCGACATCGCGCATGGTCAGCTGACCTTTGCCTTTCTTACCAATGAGCGATTCGATTTCAACCGGGCTGTAGTTGAGATACGTCATTGCCATCATGTCCATATTGTGGCGCATTTCTGGCTCAATGAGGTAGTGGGCAATCATTGTATCGAACAACTTACCCTGCACCTCCACGCCGTACTTTTTCAGCATCAGCAGGTCGTACTTCAAATTCTGGCCAATTTTGCCGATGTTCGGATTCTCGAAAACAGGCTTAAACTGATCGACAATGGCCTGTGCTTCTTCCCGATCCGCCGGTACTGGTACATAGAACGCTTCGCCCTTCCGGTATGAGAACGACATACCAACCAAATCGGCTTCAACGGGGTCAATAGCCGTTGTTTCGGAGTCGAAGCAGATACTTTCCTGAAGGCTCATGTAATGAACCAGACTCGCACGCAGTTCGGGCGTATCGACCAGCCGGTAATCGTGCTTGACCGACAAAATTGTTTTCCGGCGTTCGGGCTGGTTTTCGTCAATCTCGTAATCAGGATAAACGTCCAGATAAGCCGGAGCCCCGCCGTCGGGTGATTCGGGTTGTTCGGTAACTAGCTGATCATCTGCCGTAATTGTATTCGTTACGTTAGTGGGCGTCGCTTCTGCGGCAGAGGCTGCCGGTACCCGAACAGGTGTTTTTTTGCTTTTGGCTGGCTTGTGCTGAGGTACAGACGCGGGCGTATCAGCCGAATCAAAATCAAATGGCAGATCGTCAGCTCCTGACGGATTCACCGCGCTCATATTCGGAAACGGCATGAAGGCTGGCGCATTACCACCGGGCGAGTCGAACAGGTTCATCTGAGCAGATTCCGACTTTTTGAACGTGTCGGGCAGCGGCTTTTCGTCGAAGTCAGTGCCCAGCAGACGGGTTTTCATCTGCCGGAATTCCAGTTCGTCCAACAGAGCGGATAGCCTCGGTTTGTCATATTCCGTATGACGTAACAGGTTTTCATCAAACGGTACCGGCACGTCTAAGTGAATGGTTGCCAGTTGCTTCGACAGTAATCCCTGCTGCGCAAAATTGACAACGTTCTCTTTCAGCTTTCCTTTCAGTTCATCGGCGCGGGCAATGAGGTTCTCGACCGACCCAAAATCAGCGATAAGTTTCTGTGCCGTTTTTTCGCCTACACCCGGAATTCCCGGAATGTTATCGACCGAATCGCCCATCAGCCCAAGCATATCCGTTACCTGATCGATTCGTTCGATCTGCCAGCGTTCCAGCACGTCTTTTACGCCCAGTTTTTCGACGGGTTTGCCCATAAAGGCAGGTTTGTAGATGTGAATATGCTCTTCCACTAACTGCCCGTAGTCTTTATCGGGGGTCATCATATACACATCGAAATCAGCCAGAGCGGCTTTTTTCGCAATCGTACCAATGATATCGTCGGCCTCATAGCCATCCAGAATAAGGATGGGAATGTGCATGGCCTCGATAATCTTTTTGATGTAAGGAACTGCTACGCTAATGTCTTCGGGCTGCGATTGCCGGGTCGCTTTATACAGCGGAAACTGCTCGTGACGAAACGTCTTTTTGGCCGAATCGAATGCAACGCCGATATGAGTGGGTTTTTCCTTTGTCAGAACCTCGATCATGGCATTCATAAAGCCAAAGACAGCCGAGGTATTGATGCCCCGCGACGAAATGCGGGGCGATTTGCTAAAGGCAAAATGAGCGCGGTAAACCAGGGCCAGCGCATCAAGCAGGAACAGTTTTTTTTGTGGTTGGGCCATTCGATAAGGTCACAGGTCAAAGCCCAAAGGTCGAAAGTCTTACGGACAATCACGTGTTTTGAGCCTGACAAATTACGTCGAAATACGAAAGCGTTTTCGTATAAACAGAACAGGGATATAAGGGTTTTGATTCCGCTTAAACAGTTTTCCAGCAGGGAAGAAAATCAGCGGGCCGTCCTGATTTGGGGCGGCCCGCTGTAAGAAATTGACACTGATTTCTGAATCGATTATGGCAACAGTAGCCGGTCAATAATATGAATTACGCCATTACTGGTGGTAACGTCCGGTCCAATAACATTCGAGGCTGTGCCACCATTACTTTTGCCCGTAACCGTTACGGCGGTTGTGCTCGTTCCTACTGTAACGGCTCCCGATGCCGTTGTCAGACTGGCGCCGTTTGTCAATGTAGGCGTGTAGATTCTTCCGTTCACCACATGATACGTTAGAACCTTAGTCAGATCGGCCGCCGGAGTAGCCGCTATCTTGGTTGAATCATAGCCAACGGCCCGGAACGCATTATCTGTTGGCGCAAATAAGGTCAATGGACCCGTTGCCGTTAATGAACTGACGGAACTGGTCTTGGCAACGACCTGCTGAAGAAGCTTAAACGAAACACCCGCAGTCGGAGCCAATAGCGCATAAATAGTTGGAATCTGAGCAATCGTGTTTGGTATGTTTCCGTACAGAGGAGGCAGTAAAATTCGGTCAATAGCGTGAATAACGCCGTTGCTCGACTCGACATCGCCGAGCAGAATACGCGCTCCATTCACTGCCACCGTTGTGACAGAGCCGGTAGACGTAGTAACGGCTACAGGTCTGGTGAAGTACACAGGTGCCGACAGTAGTTGCGTTTGCTGAGGTGTATTTGAAGCCACAGGAATAGCTGACGATTCTACCTTTGTTCCCAGCACGTGATATTGTACAACCGCTCTTATAAGCTCAATAGGAGCCAAATCAATGGCGGTTGCATTGGCAAAACCAAACGCTCTAAATGCGTCGTCGGTTGGTGCCAGTAAGGTATAATTCCCCGCCGAGTTTAACGTAACGTCCAGACCCGATTTGGCAAGGGCCGCTTTAAGCAACGTAAAGTTAGGATTACCGTCAATCTGCTCTTTAATCGTTGGAACAGTGGGCGTTGTCGAATTATCATTTTTACAGGCCGAAAACGTCAGCGTCAACGCAATAAGCAGTGCAGATAGTAAAGCCAGCGTTCGTCGGTTGGCCAGGTTGTGATTGAGGTGCATAAGCGATTTAGTTAAAAAGTAACGTAAGTAGTTTAAGTATACCTGCTAAAAGAAAGCGGCTAAATTATTTCGCTGCCAACGATTTGCCAAATAATGAAAAAGCCACCTGTTGATAATTAATACGTTTTTAAACCTGTCCTTGTTTTACTGCCTGCCCTAATTTCTCTTTAGTGGCCTGCTCGCCAACCGGCGGACGGTATGGTTGAAACGGAATTTTCAGCAGGCTGCCAATGTATGAATGTTCGTGCGGATCGGGGTGGGTATCGATACCATAGTGCAAGTCTTTACCAGCCATTTCGTGATACGTACCAAACAACCGGTCCCAGTACGGGAAAATATTGCCATAATTCGTATTCGTCACGGGCAGTACGTAGTGATGATGAACATGATGCATGTTCGGCGTAACGATAAATAACCCCAGCAATCGATCGGCCCAGCGCGGTAATTCAATATTGGCATGATTAAACTGAGATAACAGTACCGACAACGCCTGATAGAGGAAAACCAACCACATAGGTGACCCCATGATTAGTACCGCCAACGTAGTAAACACAAAACGGATCACGCTTTCGCCCGGATGATGACGATTGGCGGTGGTTGTATCGACGTAAGCATCGCTGTGATGAATGATGTGAAATCGCCAGAGAAACGTAACCTTATGCTGCACCCAGTGCGGAAACCAGGCCCCAATCAAATCCAGACCAAGCAGCCCGATTAGCGCTTCCGCCCAGAGCGGCCACTGTATCCATTGCAATAGGCCGACCTGGTGTTGAACCACCCAATTGCTGGTTCTGAGCAGAATGAAAGCCAGTGCGAAATTGACGACAATGGTTGTCAGCGTAAAGAAAATATTGATTCCGGCATGACTGATTTTTCGATAGCCAGACGCGGTTTTCGCAAACTGGAATAACGGTACGGCACTTTCGATCAGCCAGAATAACGTAATACCTCCCACTAGTATCAGACTCCGGTGCAACGACGGAATATGCTCAAAGTAATTGACCAGACGCTCCATAGATTCTATCCTATTCTTTATAGCAATCAGACAAATTTAAAACGAAATAACATAGCGTAACGATCTATCGGACTCTCCGACAGGACACTTTTCATAAAGTTTAGGATACGGTTTGCCCGTTTGGTTTTTGGGTGGTTGCTTTACAGTCGCCAGCTATTAACCCGCTGTTCAGTTCAAACCAATGCCTCAGCCTAAATACGCCCGGGAATCGGCAACAATCATGACCGAAATGGTTCTTCCCAACGATACCAATACGCTCAACAATCTGATGGGTGGCCGACTTCTGCATTTTATGGACATTGCCGCGGCTATTGCTGCCCAGAAACATTCGAACCGTATAGTCGTCACAGCATCCGTGGATAACGTATCGTTTGCCGAACCCGTCCGGCTGGGCAATATTGTTACGATGAAGGCGCAGGTAACCCGGGCGTTCAGTTCGTCGATGGAGGTGTTTATTGAAGTCTGGGCCGAGGATATTCCGGCGGGCGTTCGGGTTAGTACTAATAGTGCCTTTTACACCTTTGTCGCCGTCGATCAGAGCGGACGTCCTATTGAAGTACCCGCTGTGATTCCTGAAACGGACGCCGAAAAAGAACGGTACGACAGTGCGCTACGTCGGCGGCAACTTCGCCTGGTCCTCGCCGGACGTATGAACGCGCAGGATGCTACGGAGTTGCGCGAGTTTCTGAAGGTTTAAGTTCCGACAGGATTAACAGCCGAAACGTCGGCCCGGCTGTTAATCCTGTCTAAAAACCTAATTCGGCAGTTTCAGCGATTGCCAGGCTACCAGTTGCCACTGGTTGCCATTCCGTACATACACATCGGTGTATTTTATGTGCGTGTTGATCGACTGACCATTGTTCATAGCCTTGATCATGCACGTACCATTGATAACCGCCGTATGGCCATAAATCCGTACGTTTTGCTGTTCTATTTTGACGGCGTCGTATCTCGACTTGCCATCCCGAATCGACTGGATGAATGATTTTTTCGTGTCGGTATTGGCGTTGGAGTGCGTATAAATCAAATCGTCGGCCAGCACGCGTTCCAACGTAGCGTAGTCTTTCTTAACCTGTGCATCGAACCGCTGCTTCTCTATGGCCAGAACCGCTTTTTCTTCAGCCGAAAGCGAGGCTATTCGCTCGGGAGTAGGTACGATGGCGCCCGACGCTGCCGACTTAGGCGCCTGAGCCTGCGCGAGCTGTAACGTAGCAATCAAGCAAAGCGTTAACAGGGTTTTCATAAACAAAAGACGGTAGATTGATTGCAGAGGAAAGAACTCTCGTCAACCAATCTACCGTCTTTTACGAAGGACGTGCGCCGTTACTGTTTTGTCGCTACAACTTCATAAGTCTGTTTGTACTGCGCTCCGTTACGTAGCGCATTGGCAACTGATGCGTACGAAAATTGCTTTGAATTTGGATCAAATACGCCCGATGCTGTATAGTCAGAGGTAATTGGATTCCCGATTGGTATTGCATCGGTGTTTTTATCAATTACCTTAAAATTAACACCATCCAGTTCAGCCGTTACTTTCATCGACCGATCACCGGTAAGATCGCCCGCCGTTTTCAGTTCAATGTAAATCTCTTTCGGATTTGATCCTTTCGTGATCGTCGCCGTAGCCGTTCCTGAGCGGGGCTCACCGAAGATATCCGCAACGATGTACAAGGTATTCCGATACGTACCAGCGTACGTACCTACGTATTGATCGCGGGGGTCAATTTCCGCATCGGTGCCTCCTGATTTTTTACAGGCTGTTGTCAGCGAAGCGATAGCAAGTACGCTCAATAACAGGTTGCGTATTGATCGACCGACATATGAATGAGCCATGAGTTTATTTGTACAATTGTTTGGTTGACAAATCATCTATCAAACGTAGCAGATCGGCTATTCAATATATTGAACCTGTTTATCTTTTCATTTCCCCCAAAATCGCTGGATTGCACGGTTTCGGTTAGAAAGCGCCCGTTAGTACTTTTTCATGATTTTCAGCAGCCTTCGCGTAATCAGCTCATACCCTTTATCGGACGGATGCAGGCCGTCGTACGTCCGGTCGATAGCCTCCACCGGATACGGATACTCGTCGGTTTCGGGATTAAATGGCACGTCGATAAACTTTGGATAGCGATAATTGGTATACGTACCGGTCTGCGGATCTTTCAGCCGCTTGAACTTCACCAGCTTTTTATGACCAAGACTTTTCAGGTGATACAAATCCACAACCGGCACCTTTTCGTAGCGCCCAATTGAATCGATGGCATTGGCAAAGGCTTCGAGATTTTGCCCGTTTTTCGGTTTGTACGACCCAAATGCGTTGTTTTTGAAATTATTCAGATACACAAAATCGACACGCTGCATGGGCGTAATGAGCAGAATTTTTGCGTCAGGATTCAGGCTACGTAGTTTATCGACAATCAACCGAAACGAGCCATAAACCGTACCTGTACCGGTTTTTTGTTCATAATCGGCAAAACGACCCAGCGGCTTTCCGCCCCACCAGTCGTTCGTACCCAGAAAAACCGAATAGACATCCGCTTTGGTTAACCCCAGTTTATCAATCTGTTCGGCGATACGTACTGCTGTCCAGCCATTATGCCCCTGATTAACGTAGTGAATATTCGGCAGCTTCTCCGTCACGCGGGTCATGTAGCCTTTCGTGATGCGGTCTCCGGTTTCGTTCCGATGATCATTCAGATACGTAATCGAATCGCCAAGCGCCACCCAGGTCAGTTCTTTGGGTTTAAACGAGGTAATGAGGCAGATTAGGGCAACGAGAATAATTCGATTTTTCATGGTGTTTTTACGTCAGAAGAAAAATTGACACGTAGCAATCCGTTATTCCACGATTTTGTTATTAACCTTCACGTTTTTGAGGGTAAATCCGCTTACTACATTCTTATCGATGGCCGCGTTTTTGCTTTGCACAGCAAAATTCTCGAACGTAAAATTGGAAAGTTTGTCGCGCTTCGAAACCGCTACGTCGAAGAACGTATTGCAGGTAATATCAATATTTTTGAGTGTTACGTGGTTGGCGTACGAGAGTGGCGCGTCCTGACGCCCCTGTAAATCAAAGAATTGGGTCCAGGGCTTTGCATACAAAAGGCTATTCGCCTGACCCTTAATATTTTCTACCCGGATGTACTCGTGAAGCTGTGGCGTATCGGGCCGCATTTTGAGCCATAACACCCGGTCGGCCTCGCTTACGTGGCAATTGCGCATCACAATGTTTCGGTTGTGAATCGCTTCGCTGCCGCACGTAAGCGCCGAATGACAAAAACCAAACTCACAATTGTCAATGATAATGTTGGTGTTGGCGCCGTTGTTCGGTACACGATCAGCCCAGGGACCTTTACCGCCTTTGAGCGCAATCGCATCATCATTTACTGACATATAACAGCCTTTAATCAATACGTTGGAACAGGCGTCAATGTCAATCGCATCGGTGCTAGGCGCTTTTACAGGCTTATAGGGCGAATAAATATGCGCATCCAGCACTTTCACGTTCTGGCACTGGTAGTAGTGACTCGTCCAGAAACCCGCATTGTGCAGTTTTACGTCCTGAACCTGTACGTTGTTGCATTTCCAGATAAACACGAGTCGGGGACGCGAGACTTCCAGATTCGTACAGTTCGGATTTTCTTTGCGTCGTTGCCAGAAGGCTTCCCAGAAACGTAGTCCGTTGCCATCAATCGTGCCTTTGCCCGAAATCGTGAAGCCATCCACCTGATACGCATTGACCAGAGCCGCAAAATAATCCAGACTCTGCCCTTCCATCCGCGACGGCAATTTCGGGTAATCGGCAATGTTGTTGGAGCCTTTCAGCATGGCGCCTTCCGCTACGTGCAAATGTGTTTTCGGCTTGAAAAATAACGCCCCGCTCATGAACGTACCTTTCGGGATTACCACCACGCCCCCACCCTTTTGAGCAGCCGCATCAATAGCTTTCTGAATTGCTTCGGTCTGCACGAGCGTACTGTCTGCCTTCGCGCCAAAATCCGTAATCACGTAGATTTTGCCGAGCTGAGAAAGGCTCACTTTTTGATACGTAGTAAACCAGCTACTGATCGGACTTCCATCCGGGAACGAAGCTTTCGCTACGTTCTGTGCGACAAGTTGTGCGGTGACGATAAGCGTACAGATTAGTGTATAAACTATTGTTTTCATAGTCACTACGTTCCGGGCGAAGGTTTTGTCTGTTAAACAGGCAAGATGAGTGTCTTTACTGATTGGCCTTTCCTACTCTTTCATGGAAACGTTGCTACATATCCAGTTAAGCTGAACGTTTTGACTAAATAAATTTAAGCTATCGTCTTTCTGATTAATTACTTTCACCCTCAGCCCTTTACCTAAATCTTTTCAAATTTCACTACGTGTCAATAGCTCTGAACCTCTCAAGATTTTCTATTTTTACAGAAGAGCCAGCCATCCTGTAAATTATTTTTATCAGGAAAATCCTGGTTCAGACAGTTAAGACGTATGCAATTCTCTCACCTCCACTGCCACACACAATACTCCCTGCTCGACGGACAGGCCGATATTAAGAAGCTCGTCAAGAAGGCTAAAGCCGATAACATGCCTGCCGTTGCCATTACGGACCACGGTAATATGTTCGGGGTATTCGAGTTCGTAGCCGAAGCCAGTAAGCAGGGCATCAAGCCGATTGTGGGCTGCGAGTTCTACGTGGTGGACGACCATACGCGGAAGCAATTTACCAAAGAGCAGAAAGACATCCGGTATCACCAGTTGCTGCTGGCCAAGAATCCGCAGGGGTATAAAAACCTGGCAAAACTCTGCTCGCTGGGTTATATGGAGGGCCTGTACGGTAAGTATCCGCGGGTGACAAAGGAACTGATCGATAAATACAAAGAAGGACTGATTGCCACTACGTGCTGTATTGGCGCCATTGTTCCAAAAACCATTCTCAAAAAAGGCGAAGAAGCGGGAGAAGCGGAGTTCAAATGGTGGCTCGATCGCTTTGGAGAAGATTACTACGTTGAACTTCAACGCCACGAAATTCCCGATCAGATCAAGGCGAATGAAGTGCTGGTGAAGTTTGCCCGGAAATACAACGTCAAAATCATTGCGTCGAACGATTCGCACTACGTTGATCGTGACGACTGGGTAGCCCACGATATTCTGCTTTGCGTAAACACGGGCGAGAAACAGAGTACGCCGTCGATGAAGGAATTCAACGACGAGGAAGTGATGCCCAAAAATACCCGCTTTGCATTCTTCTCCGATCAGTTCTATTTCAAGAACACGCAGGAGATGAGTACGTTGTTTTATGACCTGCCCGAAGCCATCGACAATACCAATGAGATTGTCGATAAGGTTGAGGTGCTGAAGCTCAAGCGTGATATTCTCTTGCCCAATTTCCCAATCCCACAGGAGTTCCAGATTCATACCGACGACGTAGCGAACCAGTGGGAATACCTTAAGCACCTGACCTTTACCGGCGCCAAAGAGCGTTGGGGCGAGATTGACCAGAAAGCACAGGAGCGTCTTGATTTCGAACTATTTACGATCAAGACAATGGGCTTCGCGGGTTACTTCCTTATCGTGGCCGACTTCATCAAAGCCGGGCGCGATCTGGGTGTGATGGTAGGCCCTGGTCGCGGAAGTGCGGCCGGAAGTGCGGTAGCGTATTGCATCGGTATCACCAATATTGACCCCATTAAGTATGACCTGCTGTTTGAGCGGTTCCTGAATCCCGACCGGAAATCGATGCCCGATATCGATACCGACTTTGACGATGAAGGTCGTCAGCGGGTGATCGACTACGTAGTGGATAAATACGGTAAGCAGCAGGTGGCGGCTATCGTTACGTATGGCACGATGGCGGCTAAATCCGCCATTAAAGACGTAAGCCGGGTAATGGATCTACCTCTATCCGACGCCAACGCACTGGCAAAACTCGTGCCCGATAAGCCAACGTACAACATGACTCTCCGTCGGATTTTCGAAGATCCGATTGACGGACCGGGCGGCTTGGCGGGTGTGATTCAGCCCGACGAGGTGGAAAACGTCAAACGTATGCGGGCTCTCGAAGCAGGCGATCAGTCCGTTGGGCGGACCATGAAGCTGATCGATACGGAGAAGGTTCAGAACGTATTGCAACAGGCGCGTCGACTGGAAGGAACGGTACGTAACACGGGGGTTCACGCAGCCGGTATCATCATCGCGCCCGACGATCTGTCGAACATCGTACCCGTCTCTACGTCGAAAGATACGAACCTGATTATCACGCAGTATGAGGGAAAAGTTATTGAGGACGCGGGCGTAATCAAGATGGATTTTCTGGGGTTACGCAACCTCACGATTATCAAAGAGTGCCTGCGGCTCATCAAGCAAACTCATGGCGGGTTATTTGTCAATGGTGTCGCAACCGCTATTGACGACATTCCGCT
>NZ_JBMDWV010000148.1:0-18939 GCF_048594605.1 Spirosoma sp. | reverse complement strand
TCATTATTACGTCGCGCTTTGATTTGGCTGAGCCAGCCAGCATTTCCGTAAAAGGGGAAGTCAACAAGCCGCTTGAGGTTATCCCATATATGGCTAATATGACCTTAAACGATGCTCTTTTACGATCGGGTGGCCTTAAAGAGTCGGCAGCCGCTTCTCAGGTTGAAGTGGTTCGTCGTAAACGAGATGCTGACCCAACGGCTAGAAATGCCCAGATTGCGGAAGTTTTCAAATTCAATGTCAACCGGGATTTATCACTCGGCACCGATGACAACAAGTTTGTTTTAGCCCCTTATGACCAGATCACGGTACGTCGCTCTCCCAATTATATAATTCAGACATCGGCCGGTATTGAAGGCGAAGTGATGACCCCTGGTCTCTATCCAATTCAGAGTAAGGATCAGAAAATTTCAGACTTAATTAAAATGGCAGGGGGCTTAACTCCGTTCGCTTATGTTGAAGGAGCGACTTTATTACGTGCCGTTACGCTAAGTGAGGATGAGTTGCTACGTAAAAAAGCTATAATTGACGAAGTTGGTGACAATGCGAATAAGACGGTCGTTGAAGCAGACGTAGTGACACCGAACAAACTCGAACCCATTGACATTAACTTAAAGAAAATTCTGGAAAACCCAGGTTCATCTGAAGATATTCTGGTTCAGGAAAACGATATTCTACGTATTCCTAAACTACTCGAAACGGTACGTGTTCAGGGCGAAGTGCAATTGCCCAAAACGGTCAAATATCGTTCTGGCCGCAGTTTCCGCGATTTCATAAGCGATGCCGGCGGGTTCACCACAAAATCGCAACGTCGTCTTTCGTTTGTGGTTTATGCAAATGGCTCGGTCGATCGGACACGTAAGTTTATGTTTTTCAACATCTATCCACGGATTGAACCCGGCGCGGAGGTTATTGTACCCAGAAAGACAGGTACTCCGCTTACTCCGCAACAATTGCTCAGTTCAACAGCTGGTACTATCTCCTCACTGCTTTCTGTAATCGGATTGATTATAGCATTAAGTCGAGTAGCCAATTAAAGAGAATTACAACATGACGTCTAATAACCTGACTACAACCGCAAGCCCGGTGACAACACCTCAGCCGCTGCCACCGGATCAGATTTCGCCAAAGTCTGTTGTCTTGCGCATTTTTCAGTTAAAGAACGTAGCACAGCGAAACTGGAAAATACTACTCATGCTGGTAATTTTGGGTGGAGTGATTGGTTTTATTTATGACTTGACTCACAAAAAACCGCCTATCTACAATGCCTCTATCCTATTCAATCTGGGTGGTGGATCAGCAGGAGGTGGCGGACTAGGCGAACTGGGTCAGTTAGCCGGTGCCTTTGGGTTAGGGGGCGGTGCACCTGACGCCAATATTTTTCTTGGCGACAACTTTCTTATTTATGCCACCTCCCGACCGGTTGTCGAAAAAACGCTGATGCAGCACGATACCATCAATGGAAAAGACACTTTGCTGGTGAATTACTACATCCGTCACAGCGGTATCCGCGATAAAGAATGGCAGGATAACGAAGCCATGCAATCGTTTTATTTCAAGCGGGCGAAAACCCCGAATGAATATACCAAACAGGAGCAGCTGGCCATGTCAGATATTTACAATAGGGTTGTTACGGAGATTGCGCTTAAACAACCCGAACGCAAATCATCCTTTATCGAAATTAGCGGCTTCATGGAAGATGAGCAATTAACGGCCACTTTCATCGAGAAACATCTGCAGACGATTGAGAACGATTATCAGCGCAAACAGACGAAAAAGACACGGGAAATGTATGATTTGCTTGTTAAACGAGTGGATTCGCTGGCCAAAAAAATGACGGGCACCGAAACCGCACTGGCAAAGTACATGGACCAGAACCAGCAAATGGTTGTTGCGCAGGCAAAAATTAAGGAAAGTACCTTAACACGTAATTCGACGTATCTTTCAGGTCTGTACTATTCAGCCCTGCAAAGTGCCGACAATATGCGCCTATCGCTTATCCGAGAAACGCCGTTATTTACAATCATCAAGCCCGTCTATTTTCCTCTTTATCGGGAAGTAAAGGCAACGGTCGGAATGCAGGCGGGTATTGCACTCGGCCTTATTTTATCGATCGTCGTTATTTTCCTACGAGAAACCTACCGCTCGATTATGAAGGGAGCTTAATAAATCACAGGCGATGAAGTAGACGCTTTAACCGAGTTACCTTTTTTAAGGCTTCAATACGCTATTCGTCCTGCATAAATACATTCAACCTACACTACCTATTTTGAAAACACATGAAGTAATTATACAGCCTGGCCGTTCCGAGCGACATTACTGGCGCGACTTATGGCGTAATCGGGAATTGTTATATATTCTGTCGATGCGCGATATTTCAGTACGTTATAAACAAACGGCACTTGGAACAGCCTGGGGACTGATCAGACCGCTGATCACTATGATGATCATGGTTGTCGTTTTTAGCAAGATTGCAAAATTACCCTCCGATCCGGGTGTACCCTACCCGCTGATGGTGCTGGGTGGTATTACCGTCTGGACTTTCTTTGCAACGGCTTTTACCCAGATTAGCAACAGCGTAACGATGAATTCCAATCTGGTTACGAAAGTTTATTTTCCCCGGCTTATCATGCCGATTAGTGCCATTGCAATCAGCTTTGTCGATTTTCTGGTTTCGCTGGGGTTGTTTGTACTCTTAGCCATCTGGTATCAGTTTATGCCAAGCTGGCATCTGTTTTTTTTGCCGTTTTTTATTCTGCTGGCGGTATTAGCTGCTTTTGCCTTCGGTTTATTCTTTGCGGTTATCAATGTACGGTTCCGTGATGTGGGTCAGCTTATTCCATTCCTGGTACAGGTTGGTTTTTATGCCTGCCCAATTGCCTACACAAGCCGTGTGGTTGCGGATAAGTCGTGGTATTCGATTTATACGCTTAATCCGCTGGTAGGCATTATTGATGGTTTTCGCTGGTCTTTACTCGGAGGGAAGGCCTATTTCAATCCTAATAGCCTGATAACAGCTGTACTAATTGTTGTTATATCTTTAGGCTTATCACTCTATTTTTTCCGGAAACGGGAGAATACATTTGTTGATGATATTTAACTAGTCGGTAGTCATCGATCAATACGGTTAGCAGGGAAATACGAACAACAATTGATTGATGATTATCGACTGACGACTTTTACTATGTCTGTCATTACTGTCGAGAATATAAGTAAGCAATACATTATTGACCACAAGAAGGGAAAAGGCGGCACAACGCTTCGTGATGTCATTACGGAGAACTTCCGATCCTTATTTGGAGGTAAAAAAGACACAGAAGGCCTCACGCATGAGGAATTCTGGGCGTTACGTGATGTTAGCTTTTCTATTGAACAAGGCGATCGGGTTGGTATTGTCGGCCATAATGGCGCGGGCAAATCCACCATGCTCAAAATTTTAAGCAAAATTATTGAGCCAACTACGGGTACAGTACGTATTCGCGGTCGGGTAGCCAGCTTGCTGGAAGTAGGTACCGGATTCCACCCCGAGCTAACTGGCCGGGAGAACATATACCTGAACGGGTCACTGCTGGGGATGACCCGTGGAGAGATCCGCAAACAGTTTGATGCGATTGTCGCCTTTGCTGGCGTTGAAAAATTTCTGGATACACCGGTAAAGCGATACTCTTCAGGAATGTATGTCCGGCTGGGTTTTGCGATTTCTGCGCACCTTGATCCGGAAATCATGATTGTAGACGAAGTACTGGCAGTCGGCGATGCGGAGTTTCAGAAAAAAAGTCTCGGCAAAATGCGGGATAACTCGGCCAGTGGCCGGACAATTATCTTCGTAAGTCATAACCTGACTGCTGTTCAGGCTTTGTGCAACAAGACCTTATATTTTGAAAAAGGTCGACTCATTGAACAGGGGGAAACCAACCAGGTCATTGCTTCCTACCTGAGTAAAGTATCGAAAACTCGATTGACACGTCATTGGGATAGCCCAGAAGAAGCTCCCGGCAACAATCTGGTACGTATACGTCATTTTGAATTAATACCAGAATATCAGGGCGATTTAACCCATATTGATGTGCGCACGCCTATGAAGGTGCGGTTTGAATTCTGGAATATGATGGATCGGGCCAACCTGAATCTAAGCCTTCATCTCAACTCACTAACGGGCGAATGCATCTTCAACATCGGGACTCAGTCGCAACCGTGCGGTAAGGGATTATTTGTCGGCGAATGCGTTATTCCAGGCTATTTTTTGAACGACGGCTCTTACACCATATCGATCATGGTTGTGAAAGACACGGTTACGCCAATTTATATTATGGAAGAAGGGCTTACCTTTGATGTCGAAGATTACCGCGAAGGTATTGCCTGGTACGGAAAATGGCCAGGTTACGTACGTCCGCAGTTTCCGTTTCAAATGAATATGTTGGAACCTGTTGTCAGTGAGTAATCATTTACAGATTGACGAGCGGCCGATCCGAAAGTATGGCGACTCGAAAATCACCCAATACTGACAACTAACTGACTAATGACCAACTAATGATCAACGTCACCAAATCATACCTGCCAGATCTGGAAGAGTACACAAACTACCTGAAAGAAATCTGGGAAACAGTACACCTAACTAACGACGGCCCACTCCTGCGCAAGTTAGAGTCTCAACTGAAAGAATTTCTGGGTGTAAAACACCTCAAGTTCTGCACAAACGGCACCGTTGTGCTTCAGATGGCTCTGAAGGCCCTGGGTATCAACAAAGAAGTCATTACAACCCCGTTTTCCTACGTAGCAACGACGAATGCTATACTTTGGGAAGGATGTACACCTGTTTTTGCCGACATTCGTCCTGACGATTTCAACATCGATCCCGCTAAAATTGAGCCGCTAATCACCGAAAACACACAGGCGATTATGGCTACTCATGTGTATGGCAATGCCTGCCAGATCGAGCAGATTCAGGCTATTGCGGAAAAACACAACCTGAAAGTGATCTACGATGCTGCGCATACCTTTGGCGCTACGTATAACGATCGCTCAATATTAAGTTACGGCGATGTAAGTACGTGTAGCTTTCATGCAACGAAGGTTTTCCATACCGTTGAGGGCGGCTGCATCGTAACAGATGATGACGAACTCGCTCAAAAATTACACTTCTACCGCTCATTCGGTCATCGCAACGACGATTACTTTAGCATTGGAATCAATGCAAAAAACTCGGAGTTTCATGCCGCCATGGGCCTTTGTGTGCTACCGAAGGTTCCGGACCTAATAGCCGCCCGCCGACAGGTCTTTAGCTACTACAATAATCGACTCGATTTCACTAGAATTACCCGTCCGTCACTGACGCCCGGCGTAGGCTACAATTATGCCTACTACCCTATTGTCCTGGATTCTGAAGAAACATTATTGCGGGTTGCGGATGCTCTCAAAGCCCAGGACATCACACCCCGGCGGTATTTTTATCCTTCTCTCAATAAATTACCGTTCGTCATTACGTCGGATAATGATAAAGCCCAATATTGTCCTATATCGGAGGACGTAGCACTACGCGTGCTTTGCCTACCGCTATATCCGAGTTTATCCGAGGCAGAAGTTGACCAGATTTCTGGAATAGTAAACGAAGCCATAGCAATCGTAAGCGAAAACGCGTAACGTATTGTCAGGCTATTTTCGATGAATTCACCCATTCATACGGCCTAGCGAAAATCTCGTTTTCGATCCGTAACTGCCTTCACGGTACAGTATTTTATGACTATTTTGTATCTCCTGGCGTTTTTGTTGTTTATTGGTTACGTTGGACGACTCTCAACCTCTATTTGCCGCCCTTCGTTAACAGAATGGTGGCTAACCACATTTCTATTAGGTGCAGGAAGTGTTATTTTAACCGGTTTCGTTTTATCGGCTCTTTACCAAACGGCTAATACGTTTGTGTGGGCGGGCTCAGTTTTTGTTACGTCTACCCTGCTCAGCGCTATTCTTCAGCGTCTGTTGCCCCGTCAGGAGCGTTTTTCTCTCAGGTTACTTATACGAGACAGATGGGCTTTGGGTCGAGAATGGTTTCGTGCACTTCCGACATACAACCGATTTATTTTCTCAAGCCTGTTCGCTACGCTGTTTATTATTGCCTTTACAAATCTGCTCATGGTTCTGTTTACGGTTCCGAATGAATGGGACAGTATGACCGGACACCTGAATCGGGTAATGCAGTACGTCCAACGCGGTACGATGCGCCACTTCGGAGGTACAAACTGGAATATGGACACGTATCCAAAAAGTGTCTGTACGCTTCAGATTTATACGTTTCTGATGACTGGCCATTTCGAAAATGGCTTTAAGTTTATTCATCATCTGAGTTACTGGACAGCCATTGTTGCCGTATTTGGCATTGTCCAGCGTATCGGGCAGAATAAATTATCTGCCAGCTTTTTCTGTGCCTTAACGTATGCCCTGCTTCCCGATTTTCTGATGCAGGCTATCACAACCGAAACGGATATCGTCCTGACGGCTTATCTGAGTGTACTGCTCTATATGCTGTTCACGTACCGATTTACCGTAACGGCCAATCAACCGGACAATCGCTATCTATATATGGCCGGTATGGCTTTCGGGATTGCGTTTGGCCATAAGATTACGTTCGCCCTCCTGTTACCATCGGTGTTTGTCATTATGCTCTACACCGTGTTCCTATCGCCCTCCTGGACCGTTACGTTCGAGCGGACCTGGCGATTGGCGATAGCTATTGGGGTTGGGGTTTGTTTGTGGACATTGCCAACTGGCTACCTCAAGAATATTGAAGTATTTGGCCACCCAATTGGTCCGCCGACAGCGCTGAAACACCAGTCGGTAGAGCGTGCCGGGCCGCTCAAAAATTTACTGGAGCAAGGCAGTCGAAACGTAGTACGGTATGGATACGATCACGTGAACCTTGACGGTATTCGAAATCTGGCGATTGGAGCCAGAATAAACCATATCATGCGTGAACCGCTGGTGGCGCTGGAAGACGTACTGCACATGCGCCTGGACGAAGAAACTGACTTTTCTATTCAGCCTTTTACTTTCGACCGGCGTTTTGTGTTCTACAATGCCAATCCCTACTGGGGTATATTCGGTTTTGGGCTGATCTTTCCAATGCTGTTTCTGGTGCTGATTGGTTATATCCGTTCAACGGCTCACGTATTTTTAGGACTTGCGTTGTTGTTACACTTTGCAGCACTCTCTTATTCAGCACCTTATGACCCTTTCAAAGGTCGGTATTTTATTGAGACTGGGCTGTTCGGCGTTACGTTTCTGGCGCTCTTATTCATGAATACCCGTGTGTCGATAGAATCACCGAAACGAGCGGTATGGAAAAGTTATGTAGGCCTGGTCACCGTAGTAGGCTGTATTTCTGCTTTGCTGTGCGTATTTCTGAATACACGGGCACTACCTTTTGCCTGGACGGCACCTGATGGCAGATCCTTTCCATCCGCGTTTGCGTCGGATCGTATCCAGCAGATGACGCTGGGACGCCCCGATATCTACCGGCCTTACAAGCGCTTCGACGAGTTAGTACCCGACAATGCCGTTGTTGCTCTGGCTACCATCAATGACGATTATGAGTATCCGTTATATGGCCCAAAATTGTCCAGACGACTCATTGCCATCAATCCATTTGAGCAGGGACTGAAACCCATTCCTAAAGACGCCGATTATTTATTTTTTGCCAAAAGCGTAATCACTCCTCAACCCGGTGATTTGCGGCTGGGAACAGATACGACCATGCGCAACAGCGTCATTGTGCCGGGAGAAGATTATTTTTTGCGAAAACTTAAGTAGAGACGCAACCTACTACGTCTCCATAGCCTACCACGCCTATGACTCTTGCCATCATGCAGCCTTACTTTTTGCCCTATATCGGCTACTTGCAGCTCATGAACGCTGTTGATACGTTCGTGCTGTATGACGATGTGGCGTTCATCAACCGGGGCTGGATCAACCGAAATAAGCTTTTAATCAATGGGCAGGAACATATGTTTACCGTACCGCTCAAAGACGCCAGCCAGAATAAACGGATTAACGAAGTACACCTGGCCGACGATCCAAAATGGCGCAGTAAGCTCCTGAAAACCATTGAACAAGGCTATCGGAAAGCGCCCTATTACCTAACGGTCATGCCATTGACCGAAAAAATTGTCAATTTTACTACCGATTCGATTGCTGATCTGATACACTTCAGTCTTGCTGAGCTGAAACAATATCTGGATTTGAGTACTCAGTTAATCAAATCTTCGTCGGTTTATAATAATGCAGAGCTAAAAGCGCAGACTCGTATTCTGGATATTTGTCGGCAGGAAAAAGCAACTCGTTATATAAATCCTATTGGCGGTATTGAGCTTTATGACAAGTCAGTATTTGCCGAAGCAGGCATTGAGCTGAACTTCATTAAATCGAAACGTGTCGAGTACCCACAGGGAAATCGGGGCACCGGAGCGCATGAGTTTGTGCCCTGGCTATCCATCATCGATGTTCTGATGTTCAACGACGTAACGGCTGTTAAGACAATGCTAAACGAGTACGAACTAGTTTAATCTTGAGTCGTTCAGTTAATCGTTCCTGCGTTAGCTTCACTCATTCACTCATTATATATGGCAAAAGTTATCATCTTTGGTGTGCTGGATACGGCCGAACTGGCTCACTTCTACCTTACCCACGATTCGGAACACGACGTAGTGGCTTTCGCAGTCAGTCGTGAGTATATAAAAGAAACCGAATTTCGCGGCCTGCCCGTCGTAGCGTTTGAAGAGGTCGAAACTTTATTCTCCCCTCAGGAATATAAATTCTTCGCGCCGATGACCGGCCGGAACATGAACCGAAACCGCGAACGGATTTATCTCGAAGCAAAAGCAAAAGGCTACGAATTTATTTCCTACATCAGTTCCAAAGCAACGCTATTCGGTAACCAGATTGGTGAAAACTGCTTCATTCTGGAAGACAATACGATCCAGCCCTTTACAACCATCGGTAATAACGTAGTACTCTGGAGCGGGAACCATATTGGCCACCACGGTCAGATTAAAGATCACGTTTTTTTTACATCGCACGTAGTGATGTCTGGCCACTGTGTGATCGAACCATATTGTTTTTTTGGCGTCAACAGCACCATCCGCGATTACCTGCATATTGCAACAGGCACCCTGGTTGGAATGGCTTCGGCTATTTACAAAAACACCGATGAGTGGGGATTGTATATTGGTAACCCAGCCAAAAAACTTCCTCAGCCCAGCTACGAAGCGTATTAATAAAAGAGAAGAGGGAAGAAATGACCGTTGTACTTTTCTCCCCTTCTTTTCCTCTCTCCTATCTTGAAAAATATTCTTCTCATTGGCCACGATGCCAACCGCGCCGGTGCACAACTTGTTCTGTTGAATCTGATGCGCTTGCTAAAAGCGGAGGGTATTCAGATGCGCCTGCTATTGGGCGACGGCGGGCCTCTTTTGAGCGAATACCAGGCGATCTGCCCCGTAACGATCTGGCCTGCTCCGGCCCGCTACGTTGTAGGCGCCATGAGCGATAAAGTGCTTTGGAAACTCGGCCTTTGGAATACATTTCAGGCACGCCAGTTGAAAGCGCATCAACGTGCTGTTCAGTCGCAGTTAAATCTGGAATCGGTTGATCTGGTGCTGGTCAATACCGTTACCAGCAGCCACTGGTTCAGCCAGCTTAACATTCCCGAAAAAACGCCGGTCGTTACGTTCGTACATGAGTTAGCTATGTCGGTACGTCTCTATACGCAACCAGACGAACTGGCCTATCTCCTTCGCCGGACAACGCGCATGCTAGCCGTGTCGAAGGCCACCGCCTGCTACTATGAGCAACAACATGGCTTCGATCCGGCTCGTATAACGCTCTATACCCTCATTGATACGCCGTCGCTGGAACGTAACGTGCAGCAAGCTCGCCAGCAACCCAACATTTATGAATCGTTAGGTTTGCCCGGCAACGCCTTGATTGTGGGCGGCTGCGGCAATGCGGAGTGGCGCAAAGGCAATGACCTGTTTGTTACGTTGGCGCGTCAGGTGATTGGCCGGGCGTCCGACACAATTACCGAACCCGTTCATTTTGTCTGGGTCGGTGTACCAACTGGAACGCTACGGGACGACCTGCTTTTAGACATTAACAAAGCGGGTTTAGCGGACCGGGTGCATCTGATTCCACCAACGCCGGACGTACTGCGGTACATGAGCCATTTCGACGTATTTGTACTTTGTTCCCGCGAAGACCCCTACCCGCTTGTTGTATTTGAAGCAGGGTTAAGTAACCTACCCGTTGTGTGTTTTGAAGGTGCTGGCGGTGCTCCCGAACTGATCGAAACAGATGGTGGTTACGTAGTACCTTACCTCGACCTCGACACGATGAGCAGCCGAATTCTTGAGCTACTTCGTCGGCCGGATTTACGTAGTACAATGGGTAAACGGTTAGCGCAGAAAATTCTGGAGCGGCACCCCGCACAGCAAAGCGTCCAAACTCTCGTAACTTTGTTCAATCAACTGACTCGGCCATAGTTCCCAACAGGGCTTTGCCGTGCTCGCCATATGACTCTTGCGTTTACCATTTGTTCGATAAATTATTTAGCCCAGGCCCGAACGCTTGGCGATTCACTACGTCAGACAAATCCAGATTATCAATACGTTATCGGACTGGTCGATAAACTAAGTGAGTCTAGTTTGCCAGCTGGTCTGATGCCCGACTATCCAATGCTGGAAGTCGATAAAATTGGGATAGCCGACTTTGCGGCCATGTGCGACCGGTACGATATTACAGAGCTGAACACAGCCGTAAAACCCTTTTTTATCGACTATTTCTACAAAAACAAGCCTGAAGCTACCGAGGTCATTTACTTTGATCCTGATATTATTGTCTTCCAGCCGTTACGTCGATTGAATGAAGCGCTGAAACAATATAGTCTGGTTCTGACACCGCATACCTGCTCGCCCACTCCCGATTGGGAACGCCCGAATGAGCAGCATCATCTCAACACAGGTATTTTCAATCTGGGCTTTATTGGCTTACGTAACGATGCTACAGCCCGGCAATTTGTGGATTGGTGGAAAGACCGCTTGATTTATGAATGTCGAATAGACCTTTGCGAGGGCCTTTTCGTCGATCAGCACTGGGTCAATTTTGCGCCCGTTTATTACGACAACGTATTGATTGAAAAGCATTTGGGCTATAACGTCGCTTACTGGAATCTGCATGAACGGTATTTTTCGCAGACGGTTTCGGGCGAGTGGCAAATCAATGGAAAGCAGCAGGAATCGCAGGACGTAGCAGCGCCTGAGTTATTACAGTTTTTTCATTTTAGCGGCTACAATCCCGACCGTCCCGACGAAATTTCCAAGTATCAAACCCGGTATGGATTTGCGGGTTCAGCCAACGTAACACCTGGTAAATCAGTCCGATACGTTGATCGACCGGAGCAGCAACGCCCTGATGTCCGCCCTCTGTTCGATTTGTACCGGGAGCGATTGCTGGAAAATCACAACGAACAGTACCGCGGATATCCCTGCGTTTATATTAAACCGCCCGTAGTGCTACGTTATAAGCGAGTGCGTAAATTGCTGAAATCTCCTTTTAACCGAGTTATTGCGCTGTTAGAATCTCGTCAAGTATGAGTAATTGGTTTGGTCTCACATTATTTGGCTCCTCAAACGGCTCGGCAGAAGGACCTAAGTTCCAGGAATTATGGCGTTATCGATACAAAAAAGTAGCCCATCTTCTTGAGCGGTCGCGTTCCGTTTCAGCAAAATATCGTCAGTTAAAGCAGATCAAAAAACAGATCGGCAACCGCCCTTTAGTGTCCATAATTTTATCGGAACAAATGGGCGACATTATCGCCTGTGAGCCGGTTGCCCGCGAAGTTCGTAAGCTTCATCCTGACGGATATATTATCTGGGTTGTTCGGCCAGCTTTCGTTGATCTGGTAAAATACAATCCCAATCTGGATGGCTACCTCCTTGAAACATGCCCCGGCGAACGGGTTCAGTTGCTTAAGACAGGTATTTACGATAAGGTGTATAACCTGCATATTTCGCACCGAAAGTGTCAGTACTGCCCTGATGACCCTATCAATCCAATAGCCGATCAAATCGGTCTAACCTTCGACAATTACTACCATCGGGGCGATTTATTGTACATGTTTTCGCAGGCCGCTGGCCTTCCGGCTTTGACCGCCGACCCAAAAATGTATATTCCGGAAGAGGTTCAGTATAAAGTTGAATCCTTACAATTGCCTGCTGGACCAATTGTCATTCATTGCCAGTCCAGCCACGTAGCGCGCGACTGGCCCGCAGCCAACTGGAACAAACTGGTGCAGTGGTTGCTTGCTACGTATCCATATCCGGTTATTGAAGTTGGCTTAACACCCACCGTTACCGTAACGCATCCGAAATTCCGTAGTTTGTGCGGCCAGCTGAGTTTGCTGGAAACCGCCGAAGTGATTCGACAGGCCCGGCTGTTTATTGGCATCGACAGCGGTCCGGCTCATATGGCAAACGCAACAGGTGTCGATGCGATTCTCCTACTGGGTAAGTTATACGATTTTGTCGACTACCTGCCTTATTCCGGACGTTATAAACGGGGCGAGGGCGTAACTATCCTGAATGATTTTGGCCACCCCTGTGCCGAACTACCCTATCAGTGGGTACAGGATGCGGTGCAACAGCGCTTAGGCCAACCTAAACTCTTATGAATCAGCCTTCTACAGCGCGTGTCAACGTAGTACTGCCGGTTTATAAGGCGCAGCTGACCGATTATGAGCGCATTTCGATGACGCAGTGCGTACGTATGCTGGGCCATTACCCGATCTGGCTGGCGGCTCCCCACTCGCTCGACATTTCCGCTTATCGCGAAATACTTCCTACCGTACAAGCCCGGACGTTTGACGACAGTTATTTTACGGATGTTCAGGGCTATAATCGCCTGATGCTGTCCGAAGAATTTTATCAGTCCTTCAGCGATCAGGAGTATCTATTGATACATCAACTGGATGCGTTTGTATTTCGGGATGAGCTGGCCTACTGGTGTCGGCAGGGATACGATTATATCGGAGCGCCCTGGCTCCGAGATCGTGATTTTACCAGTACAATCGACCAGATTGACTTTACGATTCGGAAACGTGTCGCCACTTGGCTCAACATGAAAAAACCGGATGGCATCACCCCCCGCGAGATCATTAATCTGAATACAGTTGGCAACGGTGGGCTGACGCTACGTCGTGTGGCGGCCATGTTACGTTATATCAAGCCGTTCAAAGAGAAAATTGCTGAATACGAAGCCCAGCACATGTATCAGTACCACGAAGACGTTTTCTGGAGCGTTGAAGTGAATCGATATTGGCCTAGGCTACGGATTCCGGGTTATCGAAAAGCGCTGCATTTTTCAATTGAATTTTTCCCGAAATGGGCTGTTGAGCATTACAATAACGGCCAGCTGCCCTTTGGGTGTCATGCCTGGAATATCCACGGAACCGATTACTGGAGACCCATTTTTGCCCGTTATGGGTACCAAATTTAAGCGTTTTGATGACTGAGCCCACCCGACCTACCGTTTCAATTGCGCTTTGCACCTACAACGGAAAAGCTTATTTACCCGCGCAATGGCAGAGCTTACTCAACCAGCAGCAGCGGCCGGATGAAGTTGTTGTTTCCGACGATCTTTCTACCGATGGAACAGTCGAATTGATTGAGCAGTTAGCTGCCGAAGCCCCATTTTCGGTACGTATTCTAAAAAATTCTGAACGTCTGGGTTCCAATAAAAATTTTGAGCGCGCTTTATCTGCCTGCACAGGCGACCTGATTTTTCTGTGCGACCAGGACGATTTCTGGCTACCAGAAAAAATTAGCACCATGACTCAATTCATGGTAGAGAACCCAGACCTTCAGATTGCCTTCTGCGACGCCTGGGTTACCGATGAACGTCTGGAAGGACGCCAGGGCCGATTTTGGGAAGTTGTACGGTTCGATAAACGCGCGCAGAGCCGCTGGCAATCGGGAGAAACGATGGACGTATTACTGGACGGCAACCGTGTCATGGGATGCGCTATGGTTGTTCGGCGCTCTTTTTTACTGATTGTGCTGCCCATTCCGAACGACGTTCCTGGTTATATTTATGACGGATGGATGGCCCTGGTAGCTGCGGCACGTAACACGATTCAATTCGTTGATCAGCCATTACAGCTCTACCGCACCCATGCTCAACAACAAATTGGTGTCCGCGAACAGGCGGCTCCCGATCCGGTAAGGCTCAAAGATCGGTTCAGCCGACACCGGGCTGGTAAGCTGGCTCCGCTACGTAGTAAACAGAATCAGCTAACGCAAATCAATACGTTCCTGGCCGATCGTATTCCTCCCAGCGCACCCGGTATTTCTCAGCTTCACAGACGATTGGCTCATTTCACGATGCGTAGTAACCTGCCGTCTAACCGACTGTTTAGGCTCTGGCCGGTATTAAAAAGCCTGGGATTGGGTAACTACAATCGGTATGCCGATGCCTCGGCAAATTGGTATGCGCCCTACCTGGCCGTTTTGGGCGATATATTGGAATAACGTAGTTTTGCGATCTGTGTTAATAACGATCTGTACCATCCGCCAACTGCCCCAGGCTTTCGCACTGGCCGACAGTTTTGTAAAATATGCCACCAGCCATGCGTCTGCTTCGGTTGTGATTGGCTTAGCCGACGACCCAGGCCAATTACCCGCTGGCTTTAATTCACCCTATCCGCTTTTGCCGGTTCGTGAACTGCTCTCGGCTGAACAACTTACTACGTTATCCGCTACGTATACGCCAACTGAATTTGCTGCGGCCTGCAAACCATTGCTTATTGCAGAAGCTTTCCGACGGTATCCTGCTGTTGATTTACTTGTTTACGCCGATCCGAATATTCATTTTCTGGCTCCTCTCACGCCTATCTGGGAGCAACTTTCCAGGGCAAATATTCTACTCACACCTTTTATCACTCGTAATCCGCAAGATACGCACTGGCCCGACGAAAAATTTTTTCAGAATGTTGGTCTCTACAGTTCCGATTTTTTAGCCTTCCGCCGTTCCGACGAAACAGATCGAATGCTGATTTGGTGGGATGATCGGGTTCGAAGTCGCGCTTACATTGACTACTGCGCAGGACTATGTTTAGACCAGCTCTGGCTAATGCATGTACCTGTCTTCTTCCGCGATGTTGTTGTCGTTCGGAACCCCGGTTGGCACGTAGCACTCTGGAATCTGCCCGAGCGACAGGTTCGACAGGAACGTAACGGCTGGCTGGCTAGTGGCCCGACTGGACAGAATCAGTCCTTGCTGTTTGCAAATTTCAAGGGTATGCAAAATCCCAATGAAGGATTGTTCCCGCATCAGAATCGTCTTCGGCTTCCCGACCGACCTGAAGTAGCTCAGTTGCTAAACGGGTATCGGCAAGCGCTGGCGGTTTATTCAGCCTTACGGATTAATGAAATTTCCCCTGCCTACGGACAGAAACCGGAGCCGGTAGTGTTACGTAGCTGGCGCTATATAACCGTCAAGTCGTTGCGAAAAATTACACGCTTCCTTGATGAAGTATATCTTCCAGCCGTCCGATAGTTGAGCGGTGTTGTCATAATTCTAGTCTAGAACGATTCCTATAGCAAGCCCTCCCCAGGGTATTACGTTATGGTCAGTTACGACGGGGCTTATCTGCGCTTTCCAGAAACCAGTGGTACGTTCATTAAATAGAAAGTAACGCCGGATGCCTAGTATGGGTCCGTACAAGTAATTAACCGTAGTGGTTGAGTTAACCAGATAAGCTCCTCCAAGGCCAATTTCGGCAAACATGGATTTCAGGGGAACCTGAGGTGGGCAATCTTTTACATTCGGATTCAGCAAAATATTCCACGTAACTGACTGAGGAACAGTAGCCATACTGTACCGAGCCCCTAAGTAACCAAGTCCTCCCCGTAACGTAACGAAACTCTTTTTAAACTGTACAGGAATGTATTCAATATTGACTGAGAAAGCAGAACCTACTCCACCTGCCTCAGCGGTTGCCGCCCATTTCCAGGACCTGAGCTGTGATTGATAACGCTGCGCATATAAAGTTACGGGCAATAGAAAAAAGAGGATAAACGGAATCCTGATCGTGTGCATTAATTGATGTAAGCGAATAGCGATTTGAGTTCTGTTCTTCGAAAAGCTGCCAAACTCATTTAGCAAATGGAAAAGCTCAGCATGAATAAATCTGGCTTTAATCCAAGTTATAAGATGAAGGTATTATCCTATAGCCCTCGCGAATCTACATCAAAAATCAAGACCGGCCTGGTAAATTCTTCGTAAAAGGCTTTTCCCTGCGTTAACGTATTTAAGGGTCAAATACTATCTGCAGGCTCAACACAAAGGAGTAATTCAAAACACTACGTATTCTATACCCAACGCTGCCAATAACATTTAGCCTGACTGCCCGGTTAAGCAAGTGCTTTATTTTATTACTAATCTCTACTGTCAGATGAGTGCTCAATCAGAAAATCTAAAGGTAATCTTTTACGAACCAGCGGCCGATACCAGGGCAGCCAGCATTGTGGCCGACGGGTATTTTAGCTTTGTGCCAACCTTCAAAGAAGGTGATACCATCAATATTGCTTTCACACAAAAAAAGGCGGTAAATACTCCTGTTCATGATCCCATCGGCCATAAAACGCACCGCGTTATCAAGACGGACTGGGTAATTATGATTGATGAGTCGACAAAAGAAGCATTGGCCACTCTGGTTGTTTCAGTGGATAAGATCGAATCGACAGGCGCGCAAACCGATTATCCTTCTCTGGTTGCTACACATTCTTGATGGCTATTTCACAAAACTGATCTACCCGTAACATGCTAAAGCTTTTAGCCGATAAGACTACGGCTAAAAGCTTTAGCTACAATTAAATACGTTGTTGAGTCGGTATAGATTACTGCTTTTCCTGAACGACACTTTATTAACGGTTGCCCAGGCCCGGCACTCAGTTTCTTCATTCGATATCCCGCGATTTTCATAACATTCTTCAATGGGTTCGGCTTGCCAGTTTTGCTTGTCGACATAACAGGTTTTGTCCTGCGAAAAATCTTGCTTTTTCCATACTACGTTACTGCTGTTTATAGTAGCTTGCGATTCGCTACGTTGTAAGAACCTGACTTAATTAATTTTTAGGCTATGGAAACGACAGGCCCTTCGTCTGAGGAACAGCTACCTGCCCCTGAACAGCAGCAATTTGAGGCAGCAAATGATTTTCTGGAAACCTGCGATCGCCTGTCTACTGGTTACGAAAGCGGTTTTTACTGGGAAGATGTCCAGCGGGCTTTACGCATAGCCGCTGGTTTAGAAAAATGGCCCGATTGACCTTGAGAAGTTATGCCTCTGATTAGAGCTATCCATCAGGCAATCTACTTTATGGTTGAACTCAGCATGCTGGCTTCTTTGAGCTACGCTGGTTTTTCCAGCGCTTACCATAACTATTTGCTAGGCATCGGTCTGCCTTTATCCGCCATCATACTGTGGGGAATATTTGCCGCTCCAAGGTCTACGTACCGGTTAGACCTCCCCTATCGCTCCCTGTTTACCATATCCTTATTCGGTTTATCAGCTTTTTTATTGTACCAAACCGGCCAGGCTCATCTAGCCATTCTCTTCGGCTCCATTGCTCTGCTAAGCGAAATCATTGCACTGCTCTTACAGGATTAACGGCAGAACCATTATTCTATAAATGATCAGCGTCTCGATAAATTCTTAGAGAAAAAAGGAAGCATTTTCTGTTCAATACGTTCTGCAATGCGATTGAGGTGGTCTCCTTCATACTCCTCATAGGTGTGCGCTATCTGATAATTGGTTAAGACCTGATCCAGAACTTTAATGCTGGCAGCGATACTCTGGTCTTTGTTACCGGCATCAAAGGCAAACCCTGTCAGTTGCTTCAGGTTAGATATATATTGATCAATCGTGGCCAGGGGAGCATTGGCAGTCCATTTTGCGGCTATGTCTGGCTGAGGTTGGCCATTCTCAACCGGCAGATCAATAAAAAACGGTGGTTTGGCTGGATTTGGTGACCAGGCAGCCGCCGAGGCAAATGTGGCCTGTGTCATAAAATCAGCTTTATCGATGTCATCCAGGTTTTTTACAGCTTCCATTTTGGCAACCGCTTCGGGATTGACCGGGCGATTGTTGCCGGGCGTCATACAACAAGGACTCAGCAAGTAGAGACTAGAGAAGATTTCCGGGTGTTTCTGTCCAATACGTATACTTCCATAACCTCCCATTGAATGTCCAGCCAATCCACGACTGGACGCCTTGGGAATCGTGCGATAATGCTGGTCCATGTAGGTAACCAGTTCTTTAGCAACAAAATCTTCCCAATTGCCCGTCGTAACTGAGTTAGAGTACATGCTGCCCCGAAAGCGCGTATATGCATTGGGGGTTACGATGATCATTTCCTGGATCTGCCCATCTGTAAAAGCTTTATCAACAACAAGTGGTAAGTTTATCCAATGCTTGGTTACTCCGTACCATTGCGCGTCATTATCCGTAAATCCATGCAGAAAATATACGACTGGGTAACGCCGTTTTGATTCTGCTTTATAACTGGGAGGAAGATAAATGGATACGTCCCGATCGGGCGAATCGCCCGCAAGATTTCCTTCAAGTCCTTTCCCATGAACCTTAATACGTTCTACAGAACCATGTAGCGTCGATTGACAGAATCCCTCTATGCTGAAAAAATAAAGAAAAGACAGCATAAGAATATGTGAGCCCAGTAAGTTATGTGGATGAATGAATATTTTCTTCATGATGGACGGGTTGGCTACTGATGTTAAATACAAAGAACCGTTACGGCTACATCTAACCTAATCAGACAATAGTGAAAACGTGAAGTCAGTTAGAATCGCTATAGTTTTGGCGCTTATAACTGACTTAAC
>NZ_JBMDWV010000147.1:0-14587 GCF_048594605.1 Spirosoma sp. | reverse complement strand
ATTGGATTTGCTTACTCTTTCGCCATTAGTACGTATCTTAATTTACACGAAAACGCTAAACAGCAACATCTTAAAACAAGCCCTACTTTACAAGAAAGCATTCGCGTTTCTTTGATATTTACAGGCATTTGCGATATGTTTAAGTGCAACCTGTCGAACCTTATCATAGCTTTGTCCATCCGCATATAATAATCGGACGTAGTAAGCATCAACGGCTGTTCTCGTTAAAAGGAAAGCCATTTGAAGTTCAAATATTCCGGCTTAAATGGAGAATAGAACAGAAACATAGCCCTCCTGGAATTACCTGATTTGCGGCCTGATAAAATACGTAACGACATTATCTAACAGAATACAGCCGTAGTATGAAACGAATTATACTTTCCCTCTTTGCCATTACCTTCTTCTATTCATTCAGCGTAGCACAGAATCGGAGTGTTAACCGGCCCAATATTATCTTTATTCTGGCCGACGATCTGGGGTATGGCGATGTGGGTGTTAATGGCCAAAAGCTCATCAGAACACCGAATATCGATCGACTAGCGAAAGAGGGAATGCGTTTTACGCAGTTCTACGCCGGTACGTCGGTATGCGCTCCATCGCGGTCGTCGCTCCTGACGGGGCAACATACGGGTCATACGTATATTCGCGGAAATAAAGGGGTAGATCCCGAAGGGCAGGAACCCATTGCCGATTCGGTAACGACGGTTGCTGAGCTTCTGCAACGCGCAGGTTACGTAACGGGCGCCTTCGGGAAATGGGGACTCGGTCCAGTCGGTTCGGAGGGTGATCCGAATAAACAAGGCTTTGACCGATTTTACGGCTACAATTGCCAGTCGCTGGCGCACCGATACTATCCGAATCATCTTTGGGATAACAGTCAGAAAGTGGTGCTAACAGCCAATGAAGATCTTCGCCAAATGAAGGAGTACGCTCCTGACCTCATCCAGAAGCAGGCGCTGAATTTTCTCAATGAACGTAGCAGTCAGCAACCTTTCTTTTTGTTTCTGCCTTACATTCTGCCCCATGCCGAACTGGTTGTTCCTGATGATAGTTTGCTGGCGTATTACAAAGGCAAATTTCCAGAGAAACCGTTTAAAGGAGCCGACTACGGTCCCAATGCAAAAACGGGAGGCTATGCGTCACAGGCTATTCCCCACGCTACGTTTGCGGCTATGGTTAGCCGACTCGATTGGTACGTTGGTCAGGTCATGGCGAAGCTGAAAGAAAAAGGTCTTGATCAGAATACGCTCGTTATTTTTTCGAGTGACAATGGCCCGCATATCGAAGGCGGGGCCGATCCAAAATTTTTCAATAGCACCGGTGGTTTCCGGGGCGTCAAACGAGATCTATATGAAGGCGGAATCCGCGAACCCTTTTTCGCGCGCTGGCCAGGTGTTATCAAACCAGGTTCTACAAACGATTATATTGGCGCTTTCTGGGATTTACTCCCGACGTTTGCTGAACTGGCTGGCGCCAAAATACCGACCCAAACGGATGGTATTTCGCTTGTACCGACACTGACAGGGAAAGGGTCGCAGAAAAAACACGATTATCTGTACTGGGAATTCCATGAACAGGGCGGCAGACAGGCCGTTCGGCAGGAAAACTGGAAAGCGGTACGTTTGCAGGCCGCGACAAATCCGACTGCTCCTGTCGAGTTGTACGACCTTTCCAAAGATCCCGCTGAAGCTCACAACGTAGCGGATCAACACCCGGATAAAGCTAAACAAATGGGTCAACTCATGCGGCAATCGCATACAGAATCACCGTTGTTTCCATTTGGAGCAAAGTAAGTTGCCTGACTGGTGCAGCCAACCAGACTCTGGCAGCTAAGCAATTTTAAGATTATTTAAGAGCCCATTCGTCCTGGGGAAACAACCATTCGCCCGAAAACTGCATAGGTTTAAGAAGTCGTCCTTATTTTTGACTGTACCCTTCCATTTTACCTTATGCAGCTGATAATCGAACACTTATCCAAAAAGTATCCAAACGGCGTACGCGCACTCGACGACGTATCACTGACCATTCCGAACGGCATGTATGGCCTGCTGGGTCAGAATGGCGCGGGCAAATCGACCCTCATGCGAACGCTCGCTACGTTGCAGGACGCCGATACAGGAACCGCCATGCTCGATGACCTGGACGTACTCAATCAGAAAGATGCCGTGCGTCGGGTACTGGGATACCTGCCACAGGAATTCGGGGTTTATCCGAAAGTGGCGGCCACGGACCTACTCGATCATTTCGCCATTCTGAAGGGCATTACTAATGGTCGGGAACGTAGTGAACTGGTCACGGCGCTGCTGCATCGGGTAAATCTGTACGACGTCCGTAAAAAAGCGGTTAGTAGTTACTCAGGCGGTATGAAACAGCGGTTTGGCATTGCGCAGGCACTTATTGGGAACCCCAAACTTATTATTGTGGATGAACCCACGGCAGGTCTCGATCCTGGCGAACGGAATCGATTCTACAACCTGCTGTCGGAAATTGGCGAAAATGTGATTGTAATTCTTTCCACACACATCGTGCAGGACGTAATGGAGCTTTGCAACAACATGGCGATCATTCACAAAGGCAAAGTGCTTTATAGTGGCTCTCCGCTGGATTCAGTGAACGACCTGAAAGGTAAAATCTGGGAAAAGTCGATTCAGAAAACCGAGTTACCAACGTATCAGCAACAGTACAACGTCATCTCGAACAAGCTTGTCGCTGGCAAACCGCTCGTTCATATTTTCAGCGAAACCGATCCGGGTGAAGGGTTTCAGAGCGCGCAACCAGACCTGGAAGATGTTTTCTTCTCGACCATCGAACAAAGTAATTCTGTAGCTGCCTAAGCCTATGTTTGGACATATATTTACGTTCGAAATTCGCTATTGGCTGCGGCAGCCGATGGTGTATGTATTTCTGCTGGTTAACGTAGTGATGTTTGCCTGGGCGGGAGCCTCCGATGATCTGACGATTGGTGGTACGTTCGGCAATATTTACAAAAACGCGCCTTATGTTGTTCAGAATCAGTTCGGTATCTGGTGCATTTTCGCCCTGCTGATGACCACGGCTTTTGTGCAGAGCGCAGCCATTCGCGACTTTACGTACAAAACCAATCAGATCGTTTTTGCCTCACCCATCCGTAAGTTCGACTACTTGGCCGGACGGTTTTTCGGCTCCTTTCTGGTGGCGTTGATTCCGTTTCTTGGTATTTCAATCGGTATTATTCTGGGTACATGGATCGGTCAGGTAACGGGCGCTACTGATGCCGAACGATATGGGCCTATTGTTTGGTCGGCACATCTGAACAGCTTTCTGGTTTTTGCCATTCCGAATACGTTCCTGGCCGGTGCGTTCATTTTCATGCTGGCGGCTCTGACACGCTCATCCATCACCGCATTTATCGGAGCGATCGGCCTTTTGGTTGCTCAACTCGTGGCTGGTAATTTCCTGAGCGACGTTGAGCACGAGCACCTCGCTACGTATTTCGATGCGCTGGGATTTGGACCGTTCTCGCTCATCACGAAATACTGGACCGTCAGCGACAAAAACACGCGCTCGGTCAGCCTGACTGACGGATTAATGCTGACGAATCGGATGATCTGGGGCGGAGTTGGGCTGCTGTTATTGGTCATTACGTATGTCCGATTTTCGTTTGAAGAACGTGTACAGAAAGCACGCTGGTGGCGCAGAAAAACGACCAACGACGATTCGGGAAAAGACGTATTCAAACCCCTGCAAAACCTGCCCCGCGTCAGCCTCAATTTTGGTTGGTCGGCGCAGTGGGTGCAGATGCTACGTGTCTTCCGAACGGATTTCTGGGGTACGGTGAAGGGCACCGCCTTTATTATTATTCTGCTGCTGGGCCTGATCAATATGGGGTTTGCGCTGCAATACGCCAACCGATTTTATGGGCTAAGCTCGTATCCCGTTACGTATCAGGTTATCCAACTTATCCAGAGTACCATTTCGTTATTTCTGTTTGCGATCATCATTTTTTATTCTGGCGCGATTATCTGGAAAGAACGTGACGCCGAACTCGACCAGATTTATGATGCTATGCCTCATCGCAACTGGAGCGTGTTTGTCGGAAAGTTTCTGGCCATGATGGGAATTTTGGTTACGGTTCAGCTTTTATGCATTCTCGCGGGTATCACGACGCAGTTGCTGATGGGTTATTCTCAGGTAGAACTGGGGCATTATCTCACTGAATTTCTGGTGATTTCGGTACTACGCTACGCTCCCATTATTATTCTGTCGATGCTTGTTCATACGCTCGTTAATAACAAATACGTAGCGTTTTTCGTGGTCGTTGCCCTCTTGATCGCCAATGCCTACGCCTGGACACCCCTAGACGTCCAGAGCAATCTTGCCCAGTTTAATGCCTCCCCGAATTACACGTATTCGGACATGAACGAATGGGGACCTTACATTGCCTCGCTGGCCTGGTTTCGCATTTACTGGTCACTGTGGGCGGCCGTGTTGGGACTGGCAGCGATTCTGTTCTGGATACGGGGCAAAGATACGTCCTGGCGTAGTCGGCTGCGGGCGGCACGACAAGCGTTAAACGGCTCTAATCGGTTTGCTCTGATTGGTCTGGCGACTGCTTTACTCGTGGTGGGCGGATTTATTTTCTACAACACCAACATATTGAACCGCTACGTAACAACGAAAGTGCAGGAAAAGCAACAGGTGACTTACGAGCAGAAATACAAACGCTATCAAAACCACCCGCAACCCCGCGTTGCCAACGTAAAATACAATATTGAGGTCTATCCGAGCGAGCGAAATCTAATCGTGAAGGGAGATTATGTACTGGTCAATCGTACCGACAACCCAATTGATTCAGTGCACATTGTGTTTCCCAATCGCATGGATTTCACGATCAATCTGGACCGGTCGAAACAAATTCTGGACGATTCGCTACTCAATTATTCTATTTATCAACTCAGTCCCGCACTGGCTCCGGGCGATTCGCTGCACCTGCGCTTCACAACGCGTCGATTAACGCGCGGCTTCGAGAATGAGGTGCAGTTTACCAAGCAGATTAACCAGAACGGCTCTTTTTTCGATACGTTCGATATCGCTCCACAGATTGGGTATCAGGAACAGGGCGAACTATCGGACAAGAACGACCGTAAAAAATATGGCCTGCCCGAAAAAGCACGTATGCCAAAACTGGAACGCGACTGCACCGGCGACTGCATGAACACCTATCTCAGCAATAATTCGGACTGGGTCATGGTCGAAACCGTGATCAGTACATCGCCCGATCAGATTGCCGTTGCGCCGGGTTCGTTGCTGAAGGAGTGGAAACAAACCAGTGTGGACGGACAGCCCCGGCGGTATTTTCACTATAAACTCGATCATCCGTCGCTTAATTTTTATTCGTTCCTTTCGGCCAAGTATGAAGTCGCTCGGGAGAAATGGAATGGCATCGACGTAGAAGTGTATTACGACAAAAAACATCCGTACAATGTGCGGGATATGCTCGAATCCATCAAAGGTTCGCTTGCCTATTATACCGAACACTTCGGCCCCTATTACCACAAACAGGCCCGTATTATCGAGTTTCCACGCTACGCCAGTTTCGCCCAGGCGTTTCCCGGCACGATGCCCTACTCCGAATCGATCGGGTTTATTTCCAAAATTGACCCGGAAGAAGACATCGACATGGTCAAATACGTAGTGGCGCACGAGATGGGGCATCAATGGTGGGCACACCAGGTCGTCGGTGCATACATGCAGGGTGCTACGGTACTTTCGGAAACGCAGGCGCAGTATTCGGCGCTGATGGTAATGGAAAAGGCGTACGATAAAAGTCGGATGAAGCGCTTTCTGAAGTTCGAAATGGACCGGTATCTGTCAGCGCGCGGTTCTGAATCGCTGAAAGAAGTGCCACTTGAGCGGGTAGAGAACCAGGGGTATATTCACTACAATAAAGGAAGCGCGGTCATGTATTATCTGAAAGAACTTATCGGCGAAAGTGCGGTAAACAAAGCGCTGCAAACGCTGGTTGGTCAGTACGCGTATCGTCAGCCGCCATATCCGGTTTCGTATAATCTGGTCGACCTGTTCCGTCAGCAAACGCCCGATTCGCTGCAATCCGTCATTACGGATCAGTTTGAGCGGATTACCATTTTCAATAACCGCGCAACTGCCGCTTCCGCCAAAAAGCGTCCGGATGGTCAATACGACGTAACGATTAACGTACAGGCCGAGAAGTTTTACGCCGATTCACTGGGCCGGGAAACACCAACAAAGCTCAATGATCTTATCGACGTAGGTGTTTATGGTAAACCAGCCGAAGGGAAAAAACAGGGAAAACTGCTCGCGGTTCGGCGTGAACGGATGCGTCAGAAAGACGGGAAGTACACGTTCGTTGTGAAAGAAGAACCTTACGAAGCAGGCATCGACCCGATAAACTTCCTTGTTGACCGAGTACCCGATGATAACCTCAAGCGAGTGGATAAGCTTTAACACCCGTCTCTGGCTGGCATCGTTTAACGTAACGGTATCCTCATTTCAGGCAGCTCTTTTGTCAATCTATCCTGATGCGTCGTGATTTAGGCGACGTATCAGGATATTTTTGTGTACCGCATCTATTCACAACCATAAATCAACCAACCAATGAAACGTATTTTAAAAACACTCTTGTCCAAACCTCCCCGATTGACCAGGCCTCGGCGAATAATCATTCGTCAGCAAGTTTGGTGGGGCCATGAGTGAGCGATGAAGCTGTTTGGGCTTATTCTTTTCTCATTGACTTTACGCCTAAAGTCCTGTAACCCCTAACTCCCCTAAAGGGGACTTGACTCGCGCTTGGATGAAGTCCCCTCTAGGGGATTTAGGGGTTATAGGACTTTAAGGGATAGTCTGAACAGTTGTTACGTCCTCTCAAAATCGGGAACATAATCCAACTTTTACACACCAGCTCCCACATCGTTTATTCCCACAACCAAGGCTCTGCGCCTATTACTTTCATCCTGATGATCATCGGGCGTTACGTATCTACAACTATCTTTGCTGAGTTTTAGCCGTACGTACTGCTCTCATGGCCCAATCTCTCAGCGTCCGCCATCTGGTGGGCATTAAAGACCTGACCGAATCTGACATTCAACTTATTTTAGAAACAGCCGGTCAATTTAAGGAAGTCATTAACCGGCCGATCAAGAAAGTTCCGTCACTACGCGACATTACCATTGCCAATGTTTTCTTCGAGAATTCGACCCGTACCCGACTCTCGTTCGAGCTGGCCGAAAAACGGCTTTCGGCCGACGTAGTGAATTTTTCGGCATCGGGCAGTTCCGTTAAAAAAGGCGAAACCCTGCTGGATACGGTCAATAACATTCTGGCGATGAAGGTCGATATGGTCGTGATGCGACACAGTAGCCCCGGCGCTCCGCATTACCTCACCAGACACATCAAAGCCAACGTAGTGAACGCCGGCGATGGCACGCATGAGCATCCGACGCAAGCCTTACTCGATTCGTTTTCTATCCGCCAGAAACTCGGTGACGTAGCGGGTAAACGTATCGCGATCATCGGCGACATTACCCATTCTCGCGTAGCGCTTTCCAATATTTTCTGTTTGCAAAAGCAAGGCGCCGAAGTGATGGTATGCGGCCCTAAAACACTTATTCCCAAACACATAGAATCTCTTGGAGTAAAAGTCGGCCACGATGTACGGGCGGCTCTGGCCTGGTGCGACGTAGCCAACGTATTACGGATTCAGCTGGAACGGCAACAGATCAAATATTTCCCGTCGCTACGTGAATATTCGCTTTATTTCGGCATCTCGAAACAAATGCTCGACGAGCTTGATCGACCCATCGTGCTGATGCACCCCGGCCCGATCAACCGGGGCGTTGAGTTGACGTCCGATGCCGCTGATTCTGTTCACTCGATCATTCTGGATCAGGTAGAAAACGGCGTAGCGGTACGTATGGCCGTGCTGTACTTACTGGCGCAACTGTAAGCTTTCTTTGTTATATTTGAGAAAAGAGCTTATCAGTAAATGAAACCGGAGCGTTGATTTATTGGCAAGGCATTCAGGCGAACAAATCCGTAAAACATACTGTTTTCCTCGTACCGACTTTTACGCCAATTCTTCACCGCTGGTCTACCAGACCGATCATTCACAAATTCGCTTAATCACTCATTGACAACATGAAAGGCTTTCAATTTTCTGATTATATACCGCCCGAGCAAAAAGGGGGCAGCAACTTCGATAAACTGCTCAATATTTTCCAGCAACTGCTGCTGTTAACTTCTGGCGATGTGGAGCAGGCAATGTCCTGGATGAGCCAGCTTGATCGACAATACGGCCTGACCGACGATAAGTATGGTATCGGCAATTTCTTCGACGACCTTAAAGAAAAAGGATATCTGACCGAAGAGAATCAGGAAGGGAAAATTGTTATGACGCCCAAGAGCGAACAGACAATCCGACGTAGTGCACTCGAAGAAATTTTTGGGAAGCTGCAACGCTCCAAAACAGGCGGTAATCATAATACGCCGTATACGGGCACTGGCGATGAACTGAGCAGCGATCTTCGTTCTTATCAGTTTGGTGATACGCTGGAGCAGATTTCCATGACGGAATCCATTAAAAATGCACAGATCAATAGCGGTGTCGAAGAGTTTCATTTGATGGAGCGCGATCTGGAAGTGACCGAGAAAGAGCAGAAAACGCAAACATCGACGGTGCTGATGATCGACATTAGTCACTCGATGATTCTATACGGTGAAGATCGGATTACGCCCGCCAAAAAAGTAGCGCTGGCACTGGTTGAGCTGGTTAAGCAGAAATATCCAAAAGATACACTCGATATTGTAGTCTTTGGTAACGATGCCTGGCAGATTCAGGCGAAGGATTTACCGTATCTGGAAGTAGGACCGTATCATACCAATACGGTGGCCGGGCTTGAATTGGCGATGGATCTGCTACGTCGGCGGAAGAACAAGAATAAGCAAATTTTCATGATCACAGACGGGAAACCAACCTGTCTGAAAGAAGGCATCAAGTACTACAAAAACTCGTTCGGACTGGACCGTAAAGTGGTCAGTAAAACCCTGACGTTAGCAGCACAATGCCGTCGGCTGGAGATTCCGATCACTACGTTCATGATTGCCTCCGATCCGTATCTGAAGCAGTTTGTGCAGGAATTCACGAAGGTGAACAATGGCCGGGCGTATTACAGCGGTTTGCAGGGATTAGGCAATATGATGTTCGAGGATTTTCAGCGTAACCGCCGGAAGAATATTAAGTAGTTTCTATGCAAACCACACTCATTGACAAAGTCGGGACGCTCATCCCGACTTTGTTTTTGCTCATCAGCATGTCGACAACCGTCTTGAGCCAGTCCAGAGCGAGTTCAGCGCTCACCGATTCAATAACGGCTTATTTAGGGAAACTGCCATCGGAAGCGCGAATTAGTCTAACAACAAAATCTCTGACAGATGGCAACGTAGCGTTTAGTCACCGCGCCAACGAACGGGTTCCATCGGCCAGCGTTATTAAACTCCCGATCCTGCTCGAATTGATGGAGCGCGTTAAAGCCGGAACGCTAAATCTGGATACCATTCACACCTTATCGAAAGCGGAGAAAGTCGGCGGTTCGGGTGTGTTGCAGAACTATCCTGACCAAAGCCGTGTGAGCTACCGCGAATTGCTCCGGCTCATGCTCGTTGAAAGCGATAACACAGCGACTAACATCCTTATCAACCGGCTAAATCGCGATGCTATCAACCAGCGGATACGCATAATTGGCCTCAAACAGAGCCAGCTTAACCGAATTATGATGGATACACTTGCCGCAAAACAGGGACGCGAAAACTACGTAACGGCGCAGGAAATGAGTACGTTGCTGGAGAAAATATATCGACATCAAGTTGCTACGCCCCAACTTTGCGACGAGATGATTAACGTTCTCAAACAGGTACCGGGCGATCTAACCATATGCCGATTATTGCCGAAAGATGTTGTTGTAGCGCACAAAACGGGGCTACTTACGTATGTTCGTGGCGACGCCGGGATTGTTTACACCAAAAAGCCTTTTCTGCTATCCGTTTTTGTTGAAGGCGTTCCTACGCCCGAAGCAGAACGTATCATCAGCGAGTTGTCGCGCATCTGTTATGATTATTTTTCACGCTCATGACCACATTCGCCAGTAAAGCCATTACGTATTACAATGCCCTCTCCGCCCCTACTACGTTGCCACCTGGGGTTGGGGTGATGAATCCCTACCAGCAGCCGGAAGTGCAACAGATTGTCAGAGAATTCTACACTAAATTTTACGAGGACACCCATCCACGCGTTTTTGTACTGGGTATTAATCCCGGTCGATTTGGTGCGGGAATTACAGGAATTTCGTTTACGACCCCTCAGAATTTGCGCCGTTACTGTGGTATCGAAAATAGCCTGCGCGATACCCCTGAATTATCGAGCCGGTTTATTTATCAGGTTATTGAGGCATTAGGTGGCGCACAAACCTTTTACGGTCAGTTTTTCTTAACGTCTTTGTTTCCGCTGGCGCTCATAAAAGATGGAAAAAATTATAATTTCTACGACGATCGCACCACAACCAACGTACTGTGGCCAGCCATCACCGAAACGGTGAGAACGCAACTCCATTTCGGTGCTTCCCGGCACGTAGCGGTCTGTTTAGGACGCAAGAATGAAACGTATTTACGCCGATTGAATGAACAACAAGGCTTTTTTGAGCGAATCGTTACGCTGGATCATCCACGATATATCCTTCAGTATAAAACCAAAGACTCGCCACTTTACCTGGAGAAATATATAGCCACCCTGCAGGACTGTCTGGACGTTGGTTTATAAAAAATTCCCTGTTACTAACTAGTAACAGGGAATTTTAAAGCAGATGGCCATGCCCCCCCTTTTATTTGGTCAGTTCAATAGTGTATGTATAGGTTTCCTGCTTTCCATCGCCATCAAAATCCTGCGAAGCCGGGTACGACATTTTTAGGTTATTACCGCTTATAGACGTATCGTAAGTCGTTACATTATTACCATTAGTAACCGTTACTTTATTGCCGTCTGCTTTCCAGGTCGAATTGTTCGCAATGGGAAAGATGTCAGTTTGTACAGTACATTTGGATCCTGCTGTCGTTGTAAGTTTGCCATCATTACTCAACGTTAACACCTTGCTGGTGAAGCAATCTACGATGTTAGTGCCGTTAGGTAATGCTTGCTTATAAGCAGCTAATAAGTCATTGCTTTTTTGGCCTGTTTCGAATCGATCCACAGCAGGATCAATTTTATATCCTGAGACTTTCCAACTTCCCTCTATAGCTGGCGTAGTCGGAGTACCAGGATCATCGTCGTTCTTACAACTCCCAAACCACACAGGAATGGTCAAAACCATAGTCCATGTAAATAGTCGAACTAGAGTAGCTTTTTTCATTTGATTATTTTTCAATTAGCTGACGTAAACGTTTTCTTTAAAAAGAATGCACTAAAGTACGCACTTATGAGCTTTTTATAAAGAGCTATTTATTCATTGAATGGATGGAAAAGTAAACAAAAATATAGGCAAAAACTACTTACCGATGAACTGCATAAAAAAATTGCCGCTTCTGATAAAAGCGGCAATTTCTATAGTGTTTTAACAAGCCACGGTGGCCTACACCCGTTTAAATTCAATAATTGTTGTGTACACTTCATTGACGCCATCTTCATCAACATCGTCCTGCTGCTGGATGCTCCAGGTCATGGTACTACCGCTCACGGTATAATCATACGTTTCAGCGCCCTCGCTACTGGTGATCGTTAACTTATTACCATTCGTTTTCCAGGTAGACTTGTCTTTTGCGGGATTATAGTCATCGGCTCCGCCCGAAGTACAGGCCGGAGAGGGTGTTCCGGTAATTTCGCCACCGCTCTTGAATGTGGCTTTGGTATCCGTAAGACACTTAATGGCTTCTTCTCCGGCAATCAATTTAATGATTTCCAGGTAATCGACGGTGCCGCTCGCTTCCTTAAGCGATATCGACGAAATTTTCCAGCTCCCTTCTACAGAATTTGGCGTCACCGGATCGATTTCACCGCCATTATTTTTTTTACAGCTACCGAACCATAACGGCATCGCCATTACGACTGTCCAGGCTAGTATGCGCCCTACATTCATCATTTTCATCAGTTTTGTGGATTGACTTGTTTTTAGTTTTCCACAAAACTATTCGACAAATCGCCCTCCGTCAGCGACAGCTTGTACGGACGGTAGATTTTGACGCCTGAACTGGGCAACTTAAAGCCTGTATCGAATATGGGACGAATCGACCGCACTTATGCGATTCCCCAACACAGGATATTAATGACGCTATTGGTACAATCGTCGGCTCGCAGTCAACAATCTGAATAGCTGAAGAACCTAGCGTAATGAACGTAGCATCGATTAGAAGGCATAGGAATATGATGAACGGCGTCTATATAAACAGACAACTGTATAAATTTACGGCCAGAACTACCCCTACTTACCCCTACTCTTCAATCCGACAACTCCGTTTCATGCTCATAACTACTACCTCTAACATTGAAGGCAAGCATATCAAAAAATATGTTGGTCTGGTCAACGGTGAAGCTATTATTGGTGCCAACCTGGTAAAGGATTTTTTTACATCTATCCGCGACGTAGTGGGTGGGCACTCGGGCGCTTACGTACAGGCGTTACGTGAAGCCAAAAGTATTGCCATTAAGGAGATGATTGATCAGGCGACCAGGCTGGGTGCCAATGCCATCATCGGGGTCGATCTGGATTATCAGACCATTGGTGGTAATGGCTCTATGCTCATGGTTAGCGCTAATGGCACTGCTGTAGTAACAGAATAGCGTAAACAGAAAAAGAGTAATGGCTGCGGTTACGTTTGCAGACTCATTACCCTTTTTCTGTTTACGCTATTTCTTACTAATACCGATCATTATCGTCGTCGTCATCCTCTTCTTCTTCGCCAAAGCGATTGCCGGGATTAAACATTGAGCCGAGCAAATCCTTGAACGACAAGCCCGTATCCATAGCTTTCTTACCCACCAGCGAATGTTCAGCGAGGCCGTGCAGCGCAAATTCCATCATAAATAATTTTTCGGATTTGCTAAGGCGCTGATGAAACTGATCCACTACGTCGTCGAGGCCATCAATCGTGCGTAACCGTGCTTCGTAATCGCGGTTGGTCAGATCATTCAGTATATCCATCGTATTACCGTCGCCAAACCAGTCCGTAATTTTCTTGTAAGGATTGCCGCGTTTGTCTTTTTTAGCTTTTTCCGGATTCGGGAAGTACGCTAAGAATTGATTACGTATTGCTTTACCGATCAGGTTCTGCGCGACAATAACTGGCCCCTCCACTTCACCTTCATAGACCAGCTCGACCTTACCACAGATAGCGGGAACTACACCATACAGGTCAGCAATACGAACATACGTTTCTTTTTCGCCATTAAGCAACGCTCTACGTTCGGCCGAAGAAAGCAGATTTTCGTAAGCCGAGATGGTCATCCGGGCCGAAACACCGCTCTTTGAGTCGACGTACTCACTTTCACGGGCTTCCAGAGCAATTTGCTCAATCAGATCAGCAATCAGATCGTTGGTTTTCACCATTCCCTTCTGCTCCGTTTTCACAATCGCTTCCTGCATTGTAATCTTCTTCCCAATTTCAATTGACTTCGGGTAGTGCGTTACAATCTGAGAATCGATCCGATCTTTCAGTGGGGTTACAATACTACCCCGGTTGGTGTAATCTTCCGGGTTAGCCGTAAAGACAAACTGAATATCAAGTGGTAAACGTAGCTTAAAACCCCGAATCTGAATGTCGCCCTCTTGCAGGATGTTAAACAACGATACCTGTATACGAGCCTGCAAATCAGGCAATTCGTTGATAACAAAAATACAACGATGTGAGCGCGGAATAAGGCCAAAGTGGATGGTACGTTCGTCGGAATAAGGCAATTTCAGCGTAGCTGCTTTAATTGGGTCAACATCGCCAATAAGATCGGCCACAGATACATCGGGGGTAGCGAGCTTTTCGGTATACCGATCGTTTCGGTGCATCCACGCAATGGGCGTTTGATCACCTTTTTCCGCAAGTAGATCCAGCGAGAAGCGGGAAATGGGCTGCAGTGGATCATCGTTCAGTTCAGAACCAGCTATCACCGGAATGTACTCATCCAGCAAATTAACCATTAGCCGGGCAATCCGGGTTTTGGCCTGCCCACGTAAACCCAGTAAGTTAATGTGGTGCATGGACAGAATAGCGCGCTCTACGTCCGGAATGACGGTATCTTCGTACCCCCATATACCTGGAAAAACCACCTCTTTCTCCTTGATTCTGTCAATTAAATTGTCACGTAGTTCCTGTTTAATTGAGCGGGATTCATATCCAGCGGCTTTCAATTCGCCCAGCGTAGTAATCGATAATAATTTTGAAGCTTTCAGGCTGCGATAGTTCATTTTGAGACAGTGATAAGTGATGAGCGATAATCAATAACTAATGAGTGGTTAACGTAGTAACTCACTTATCATTCAGGGTTCGTCCCTCATCACTTATTGAAACAGGTATTCGAAAGAAATGGTTTTTGGATGCT
>NZ_JBMDWV010000146.1:0-2030 GCF_048594605.1 Spirosoma sp. | reverse complement strand
CTCCGGTCGGAATGACAAATGCCCATCTCTATGAGATTTATTTTAGAAAGTTTATACAGCTTCCCTGATTATTAAAACGCCTGACCAACCAAAATTCCACTACGTAAGCCATTCTTTTCTGCGCCATCGGCTATCAATCTGTTTGATAGCCGATGGCGCTTTTACGAATAACGTAGCGGTTTTCAAAACACAGGCTGGTTTTAGCCTGAAATTAAAAACAACCGGCCTCTCTGACAGTTCCCGTACTAGATACGCTACTAACCTCGAACATTATGACCCTTACTGCCACAGCGCCCCCGCTGGAAAGTCGACCCCCGTCTTTGCCCCCTGTGCATACGGTTAAGCTAACCATTAATGGAATCGAAACCGAATTAAAGCTTGCGCCCTGGACTAGTCTGCTCGATGCACTCCGCGAATACATGGACCTGACAGGTACCAAAAAGGGTTGCGATCATGGTCAATGTGGCGCTTGTACGGTGCTGGTCGATGGTAAGCGCATCAACTCCTGTCTGACACTGGCCATTATGCAGGAAGGAAAGCAGATTACTACCATCGAGGGAATTGCTCCGACAACCGAAAGTCTTCACCCCTTACAGCAGGCATTTATTGATCACGATGCGTTTCAGTGCGGCTACTGCACTCCCGGCCAGATTTGCTCAGCCGTTGGCTTGATGAACGAAGGCAAGGTCAGAACTACGGCCGATATTCGGGAGCTGATGAGCGGAAATATCTGCCGTTGTGGTGCCTACACGAACATTGTGGATGCAATTGAGGAAGTCATGAACCAGAAAACAGCATGAACAGCTTCACCTATACCCGAGCCGATGCCATCGAGACTGCTGTGGATGAACGGGCATCCGACCAGACAGCTAAGTTTGTTGCTGGCGGCACCAACCTCATCGATTTGATGAAGGAAAATGTAGAGCGACCGACACGACTGATCGACATCACACGCCTGCCTATGGCGACCATTTCCGAAACCCTGGAAGGCGGATTGCGGTTAGGCGCGCTTATGACGAATGCCGATACTGCCTACGATGAACGTATCCTTCAGCGGTATCCGTTACTGTCGCAGACGATTCTGGCCGGTGCATCGCCCCAGCTACGGAACATGGCAACCGACGGCGGCAATCTGATGCAGCGAACGCGCTGTTATTATTTCTACGACGTAGCAACGCCCTGTAACAAACGCGAACCCGGTTCGGGCTGTTCAGCGATTAACGGATTCAACCGCATTCACGCCATTCTGGGAACGAGAACACCGGGTACGGATGGTCAACTTGCAGAGCCGAATTGCATTGCCACGCATCCGTCAGATATGTGCGTAGCATTGGCGGCTCTCGAAGCGGTGGTACGTGTAACGGGTAAGAACGGAGAACGTAGCATTCCCTTTGCCGACTTTCACAAGCTTCCCGGCGATACGCCCCACATCGACAATACACTCGAACCCGACGAAATCATTACGGCCATTGATCTGCCGCCCAAAGGTTTTGCGGACAACTTTATGTATCTGAAACTTCGCGACCGGGCTTCGTATGCCTTTGCTTTAGTATCGGTAGCAGCTGCACTTGAATTAGACAACGGCACCATTACAGATGCCCGAATTGCGCTGGGGGGCGTAGCACATAAGCCTTGGCGTAAACCCGAAGCCGAAGCCTTACTGGTTGGTAAACCCGCTACTAAAGAGAACTTTCAGGCTGCGGCCGAATCGCTGCTGACAGGCGCTCAGGGATACGGACATAATACGTTTAAAATTGAACTGGCCAGGCGTGCTATTGTACGGGCATTAGGACAGGCCGCTAAACTCGAACCAACCGCATGACCGCCATTGGAAAACCCATAAGCCGCGTCGACGGCAAGGAAAAAGTAACCGGCAAAGCCAAATATGCTGCCGAATTTAACGTGCCTGATCTGGCGTATGGATACGTTATATCCAGTGCAATTGCGAAAGGTAAAATCACCCGTATCGACGCCAGTGACGCGCTCAGCCTGGATGGTGTGTTGAACGTATTTACGTATGAGAACCGGCC